>NZ_SDWT01000003.1 GCF_004137255.1 Nocardioides oleivorans
CGCGCCAAGGCGGAAGCACGGCTGCTGGAGCTCGCGGTCCAGCACGACGCGAAGGCTCTGAAGATGCTCGGGAAGCGGATCCTGGACGTCGTGGCCCCGGAGGTGGGGGAGTCCCACGAGGCCGCCGTGCTCGAGGCGGAGGAGGAGCGCGCGCTGGCTGGTGTGGAGATGACGCTCAGCGATGACGGGGAAGGCCGCTGCCGTGGGACGTTCGTGGTGCCCTCGCACGTGGGGAGGATGTTCAGGCGTCATCTGCTGGCGTTGGCGAACCCGGCCCGCCACACCGACGCCGACCTTCGCGACGAGAGCGGTGGGTGGAAGCCGTTGCGGCGGCGTCTGGGTGAGGCGTTCGTGGAGTACGTCGAGCGCTATCCGCTCGAGGCGACCCCGCAGACCGCGGGGGTGAACGCGACGGTGGTGGTGACGATGACGCTCGAGCAGCTGCTGGGGGACTCGGCGACCGCGCTGCTCGACGACGGCACCCGGATGTCGGCCGGGCAGGCGCGACGGTTGGCGTGCGAGGCCGGGATCATCCCCGCCGTCCTCGGGAGCAAGGCCCAGCCCCTCGACCTCGGGCGCACCGCGCGCCTGCACTCCAAGGCTCAGCGGGTCGCGCTCGGACTCCGGGACGGTGGGTGCACTGCCCGCGGCTGCGAGACGTCAGCGTCAGGGTGTCATGCCCACCACGACGACCCCTGGTCCAGAGGCGGGCCCACGGACCTGGCCAACGGTCGGTTGCTGTGCCCGCGACACCACCGGCTGGCGCACAGCAGTCGGCACGTGATGACCATCCACGCCGACAACACCGTCACCTACGTGATGCGGACGTAGGCCGGGGGCACATACGGGCGAATCGCCGCCTGTCGGGGTATCTGGCTGCCCGTGAGCGACGCCACCGCCTTCACCGCATGGTGCAGCGTTGCCGCGCCTGATCTCCTGCAGCCGTCTGTCGCCTTCCATCGGGAGTTCACGGACTGCGTGCGCGACGACGTCGAGTCGGTCCAGTGGTTCGCGGACCACGTGCATGCGATCACCCGGCCCGTCACCCGGTCGGCACCCTCATGGATCTGTGGATGCGGTGACAGCCGCGCAACTCGGTTGCCGAGGATCGTCGTGGCTGTGGATGCTTGAGCAGTGGCGAACGAGCTGGTCCTGTATCTCACCGTCGGCCTGCCGGGCGCGGGGAAGACGACGTTGGCGCGCCAGATCGCCGAGACCCAGGGGATTCTCCGACTCACACCTGACGAGTGGATGGCGCCGCTGTTCGGCGACAGTGACGCGGACGGTCGGCGAGACATTCTCGAGGGACGCATGATCTGGGTCGCTCATGAGGTGCTGAGGAGTGGGGCATCCGTCATCCTCGACTTCGGGTGCTGGTCACCGGAGGAGCGCTACGCGATCCGCGTCATCGCCGAGTCCGCCGAGGCACGCTTCGACCTCCGGCACGTCCGCATCGACGAGACCGAGCGTCGCGCACGGGCACGGTCTCGGTGGGAATCTGCGCCCGAGACCACGTTCGCCATGAGCGACGCCGACCACGACCGCTTCCTCGCCCTGTGCCAGCCCCCGTCGCCAGAGGAGCTGTCCTACGGCGCCGTGCCAGATCCCCCGCCCGGCTTCGACAGCTGGTTTCACTGGGCGAGCATGCGCTGGCCAACTCTGCCGCGCTTCGACGAGGTCAACGCTCGTCCTGCCGGGCCGAGATCCGCGCCCTGACGCGGCCGTACCCTCCCGGCTTCCGGACGACCTTCATCGACACCGGTCACGTCGCAACGGTGCGGCCCAGCGTCCCCGGTCAGTAGCGGACGGTCACCTTCTTCTTGACCGTGGTGCCGTTTCCTCGGAGCGACAGCGTGAGCTTGACCGTGCCGTTGCGGGCGAATCGCTGCTTGCCGGCCTTGGTGAGCTTCAACTTCACGGTGGCGGTCTTGCCTGCGGCGACCGCGTACTTCGTCTTCGCGAGAACGGTCCTGCTCTTGCCCAGGGTGGCCTTCCCTGTGCACTCGCCCAGTCCGGCGCAGGCGACCTTCACCTTGATCTTCCCGGCCTTGACCGACGCCTTCGTGCCTCGCACCGACACGGCGGCGTTGTCTCCACCCTGCTGGCTGCGGGTGCCGCCCCACGACGGGTAGACACCCGGGCCGACGACTCGCTCGGCCCCGGTGGCCACGTCGACGATGACGATCTGGTCGTCGCGCTCGAAGGCGACGCGGTCGCCCTCCTGCGACAGCGTGGGCGTGACGTCGTTGGGGTTGGACGTGAGGTCCTTGACGACGGCGCCCGTGGCGGCGCTGAACAGCGCGATCGGACCGTCCACGCCGCCGAACTCGGAGCCGCCGACGTCGACGGAGGCCACGTAGGTCTGGCCGTCGGCCGAGCCGTCGGGGAAGGCGAGCTGGCCGCGCGTCTCGGAGACGAGCACGGCTACGCAGCTCGAGGAGCCGCTGCGGTCGAGCTTGCAGATCCGGCTCGGCCGGCCGTTGTCGGTGGGGAAGACGCCGATGGGCGTCGGACCGGCCCAGCCGTGCGTCACCGTGCAGGAGCACGCCGCGATCCCGTAGACGTCCTGCGTCGCCACGTCGAGCCGGTAGGTGTAGTAGAAGCCGTTGACCGGCACGGCGAACTGCCACAGGAACGACGCACCGTCCGGGGAGATCACCGGCTGGAACCCGATCGCCCCGGTGTAGACCGTGGTCGGTGCGCCACCGGCGGTGGGCGCGGTGACGAGGTTCCCGTCCGGCTGCACCCAGGCCACGGTCCGCCCGTCGGCGGTGACGCCGGCGAACCGGCCGTCCGGGACCACGACGACGGGTCGTGCGCCGGGCACGTCGGGGTCGACGAGGCAGACGCCCTCCCCGCACTGGTAGCCCAGGACGGATCCGGACGCTGTGGCCATCCGGGGAGTCCGGGTGTCCGCGACGGCTGACCCGGTGGCGGGTACGTCGGCCGTGGCACCGGAGGTGGGGACGAGAAGCGCAGCGACGACGGCTACGGAGAAGGCAGCCACGAGGGCGCGCACGCGAGACATGCCCCTGACACTAACCCGGCGAAGGCGCAGCAGTCCGAGGCTGGAACTGCCCGACGGCTCGAGCCCTGTGCCGATCGGTCCGTCGGGTCGCTGGAGGCTCAGGCGTCCGGGTGCAGCCGGGTGTCCGGCGGGGTGGTGCGCCAGGACGTGAAGTGGACGGTGAGCCCGGCTCTGGTCGGCGCGCAGCAGAACGGCCCTGCAGAGACCGCCGCCGCCGTTTCCAGGGGCGCGACGCGAACGAGTCTCCACGGCTCGTCGTCGACACGTGCGCGCACCGTGAGCGCGTTGCCCGACCAGCTTCCGCGGACGGTGACCAGCCGTCCCGCCCAGCTCGGTACGGGAGACAGTGACCAGTCCGACTGCCCGCGGGTCACGACAGCGCCGAGGCTCTCCTCCCCGTCGCTCAGCTCGACGCCGGCCTTGATCCACGACTCGGCATCGACCTTGACGAAGATGCCGGCCTGGTCGAACTGGTCGGTGAAGTCGAGGTGGAACTGCACCTCGAGCGCGGACTCGGGCTCCAGCGTCGTCAGCAGCGCGTGCTCGGAGGAGTGGATGAAGCCGTACGACGTGAGGCGCCAGGCGTCACTGCCCTCGCGGGCAGTCACGTGGAGGCCGTCGGCATCGCGCCTGACCTCGACGGGTTCGTTCGTCCAGGATCCGTCGGTCCACGGAACGGTCTGGGACATGGTTGCCTTTCCGGAAGTAGGAGGGACTTCGCGTCGCGTGGGAAGAATGATCAGAGTAGGACAGAACCTGACCGCGTCACTCGCCAGACTTGCACCCATGACGATCACCACCACCCCTCACCTCAACTTCAACGGCAACGCCCGCGAGGCACTCGACTTCTACGCCACGGCCTTCGGCGCCGAGGTCACCGCCATGACCTACGGCGCGATGGGCGCCACCGACGACCCCGCGTGGGCCGACCGCATCGTGTGGGGCCAGGTGCAGACCGCGTCCGGCATCCGCGTGATGGCCTTCGACGTGTGGCCGCACCAGCCCTACGACCAGGGCACGAACGCCTCGTACGTCTACCTGAGCGGAACCGACGCCGACGAGATCACGGCCGCCTGGAACGGCCTGCTCGACGGCGCCGAGATCCGGCAGCCGTTCGGCCCCGCCGCGTGGTCGCAGCTCGCCGGCCAGCTGCGCGACAGGTTCGGCGTCATCTGGGCCCTCGACGTCGCCACGGCCACCGACCACTGACCACCGACCACTGACCACCGACCACTGACCGCTGGACACCGCCCGCAGGGGCCCGGCGACGCTGTCCCGTGTCGACGACCGAGGTCCGCTAGGGCTCGCCGACCGGCCTGACCACCGAACGATCGGCCGGACACGTCCACACCGCGCCCGCCCCGACGACCGCTGCCTGCAGAGGGTGGTTGTCGGGGTGGCTCGGGCACGGCGGCCAGTTGGTACGTCCGGACCCCCAGAGCTGGTCCTCGATGACCCACTCCTGGACCTGGTCGGCCGCATCCGCCACCCGCTCCGCCAGAGCGGCACCTCGTGCGACTGCCAGTCCTGAACCGCTCCCGTCGGCGCCCCACATCATGCACGACGCGCGGTCGTCGGCACCGGCCCAGTCGTCGTCGGCGAACCTCGGTGCGACGAGGCCCGCGTGGGCCAGGTCGCGCAGCACCGGGCCGATCGACTCTCCCAGCACCGGATCCACCCTCGCAGCGTCTCAGGTTCGCACCGCGACCAGCATCCGATTTCCCGGGACGGCCGCGGTGGTGCGCCGCCACCGGTGTTCGCAGCCCCGGCCGCGATGCGCGTCAGGCACACTGCACGCGTGTCCGACCCGTTGCGCCACCTGCTGGCCGCGCCCCCTGACCTCCCGGTCACCGCGGGTCTGCCTGCACTCGTGGAGGCGCTCGGCACGCGGGGGCTCGCGGTGGTCCATGCGCCGCCGGGCACCGGCAAGACGACCCTCGTGCCGCCCGCGGTCGCCGGGGTCGTCACCGGCCGGGTCGTGGTCACGCAGCCCAGTCGCATCGCGGCTCGCGCTGCTGCCCGTCGGCTCGCGGACCTGATCGGCGAACCGGTCGGCGAGACGGTCGGCTACTCCGTGCGCGGCGACCGCCGCAGCAGTCGACGTACGCGCGTCGAGATCGTCACGACCGGCCTGCTGCTCCGACGCCTCCAGCGCGATCCCGAGCTGGTCGGCGTCGGCGCCGTCGTGCTCGACGAGGTGCACGAGCGCCACCTCGATGCCGACCTGACCCTGGCGCTGCTCGTCGACGTCCGGGCCAACCTGCGTGAGGACCTGCGACTGGTGGCGATGTCGGCCACCGTCGAGGCCGAGCGGACGGCCGCCCTGCTCGGTCGAGGCGTCGATCCGGAGGGTCCCGATGCGGCCGGGAGCGCCCCGGTGGTCCGGGTCCCGGGGGCGCTGCACCCGGTCCGGGAGGTCTGGTGCCCGCCGCCCGCCGGGGTGCGCCGCACCGACGACCGGGGGATCACCCCGGCGTTCCACGACCACGTCGCAGCGACCGTGCGCCGTGCGCTGGTCGGGCACGAGGGGGACGTGCTGGTGTTCGTGCCCGGCGTCGCAGAGGTCGAGGGGACCGTACGCCGGCTGGCCGGCGTGGACGCGGACGTGCACGCCCTGCACGGCCGCCTGTCCGGAGCCGAGCAGGACCGCGCGCTCAGCGAGGGCCCGCGTCGCCGGGTGATCGTCTCAACGGCGGTCGCCGAGTCGTCGCTGACGGTGCCGGGGGTACGCGTCGTGGTCGACGCAGGCTTCTCCCGCGAGCCGCGCACGGACCACCGTCGTGGACTGGCCTCCCTGGTCACCGTCGCCGTGAGCCGGGCGGCGGCCGAGCAGCGGGCGGGGCGGGCCGGGCGGCTGGGGCCGGGCGCCGTGCTGCGCTGCTGGTCCGAGGCGGACCACGCGCACCTGGTCGCGCACCCGGAGCCCGAGATCGCCACCGCCGACCTGACGGCCTTTGCCCTGGAGGTGGCGTGCTGGGGCAGCCGCGACGTCCGCGACCTGGCGCTGCTCGACCAGCCGCCGGCGCACGCGATGGCGGCGGCCCGGGAGGTGCTGGTGGACCTGGGGGCGATGACCGAGGACGGGGGCGCCACCCCGCGTGGCCGGGTGATGGCCGGCGTGCCGGTCGAGCCCCGGCTGGCGCGGGCCCTCATCGACGGGGCTGGCCTCGTCGGGGCCAGGCGGGCCGCTGAGGTGGTCGCGATGCTGAGCGAGGACGTACGCGCTCCCGGCGGGGACCTGGTGGCTGCACTCCGGTCGCTTCGCGCCGACCGGCGAGCCGGGACGTGGCGCCGCCAGGTGACCCGGCTGGAGGAGGTCGTCGCGCACCAGTCCGCGGCCGAGCCGAGCGGCACACGGGCACTCACCGACGACGTGGCCGTGGGCCTGGTGGTGGCGCTGTCCCACCCGGACCGGATCGCGCGCAAGCGCCCCGGCGCGACGGGCTACCTGATGGCGTCCGGGACGGGTGCGGCGCTCGACCTGCGCTCTCCGGGCCCGTTGGTCGGTCTGGAGTGGCTCGCCGTCGGCGACGCGGAGCGACGGCCCGGGCAACGCGAGGCCCGGATCCGCGCAGCGGCCCCCCTGACCGAGGACCTGGCGCTGGAGGCCGCCGGATCACTCTGGGCCGAGGTCGACGAGGTCACCTGGACCGGTGGGCGGGTGCTGGCCCGCCGTCGCACGTTGCTCGGCGCGATCGAGCTGAGCTCGGTGCCGCTCGGCGATCCACCCGCCGAGGCCGTCAGCCACGCGATCCGCGAGGCCGTCGCAAGCGAGGGGATCGCCCTCCTCAGCTGGACGGAGGCGGCCGTGGCACTGCGCGCCCGCCTCGACTTCCTGCACCGCGCCATCGGCGACCCGTGGCCCGACGTGGGCGACACCGCACTGACGCGGGACCTCGACACCTGGCTCGGGCCGCAGCTGGCACGCGTCCGCTCGGCCCAGGACCTTCGCCGGATCGACGTGACGGCCGCCCTGCGAGCGAGGGTGCCGTGGCCCGAGGCCGGCAGGCTCGACGACCTGGCCCCCGAACGCGTGGAGGTGCCCAGCGGGTCGCGCATCCGGATCGACTACTCCCAGGAGCAGCCGGTGCTCGCCGTGCGCCTGCAGGAGGTCTTCGGCTGGACGTCGCCACCGCTCCTGGCCGGTGGACGGGTCCCCCTCCTGCTGCACCTGCTCTCGCCCGCGGGGCGCCCGGCCGCCGTCACCGCCGACCTGGAGTCCTTCTGGGACAACGGCTACCCGGGCGTGCGTGCTGACCTGCGCGGGCGCTATCCGAAGCACGCCTGGCCCGAGGACCCGCGCAGCGCACCGGCCACCGCGCGCACGAACCGCGGCCGGCGCGGCTGAGTGCCGGGTCGAAAGCGCGGTGCGGACGCCGGTCATGCGCTTCACTGCACCCATGCCAAAGCCCGAGGCCCCGCCGACCCGCTCGCGTCACGCACTCGCACGCACCCTCGCCCCCGTCGCCGTGCTCGCCGTCCTCGCCGTCCCGGGAAGCAGCTCCGCCTCCGCTGCGGACGTGGCGGGCGCCGACGATCGAGCAGCGGGCCGACCCGCCTCGTGCGCCGAGGCCAGCGTGGACCCGGCCGACTTCCCGCGCGTGGTGCCGTTGCCGCAGGGTGAGTACACGGTCCGCGGCTACCTGCGGTCCAGGTGCCGGCACCTGCTCGACCTCGCGATGGAGGTCGACGACCTGGGGCCCGAGCAGAGCCACCTGGTGCAGCGACTCACGGCGAAGCGCTTCCGCGACGTCACCTCCACCAGCCGCACGGTCGAGGTGGACACCGGCCCCGACACCGAGCCCGAGCTGCGCGAGGAGTTCAAGGTCCGCGCGCGCGGGCACGGCTACCGGGTCAGGATCGAGCTCAGCTTCGTCGGCGCCGCCCCTCGGTGGAGCGGCACCGCGCTCGTGAGGTACGTGGTGCGCCCCCTGGGCTGACGGGCCCGCTCGACGCGGGAGGGTTGCGCGCCGTCGACCCCGTCCACCTTCAGGGCCCGGTCTCTAGGCTCGTCGCATGTTCACGCGCCGCTCCCGACCGCAGCCCCCGGTGGTGCGCACGGATGCGGAGTGGCAGGCGCGGCTGGACGCCGAGGCGTACCGCGTGCTCCGGCGCTCGGGCACGGAGGCGCCCGGCAGCAGCCCGTACGCGCACCCCGTGGCCGGTGCCGACGGCGTCTACAGGTGCGCAGGGTGTGATGCTGCGCTGTTCCGGGCGGGCGACCAGTTCGAGTCCGGGACGGGCTGGCCCAGCTTCTCCCACGCTGCCACCCGCGACGCCGTGTCGGTCCGGACCGACTTCAAGCTGCTGGTGCCGCGGCGCGAGGCGAGCTGCGCCACGTGCGGAGGTCACCTGGGGCACGTCTTCGGCGACGGTCCCCGGCCCACCGGCCAGCGGTGGTGCATCAACGGCGCCGCGCTCACGCTCGACGAGGCCCCGTCGGAGCCGGCCGACGGACCGACCGCCTAGCGCAGCCCAGCCTCAGGCCCCAGCAGGTCGAGGTCCCGCACGCAGAACCCGTGGTGAGCCCACTCCTCCTTGAGCACCACCTGGAGGCACTGGAGCACGGTCCTGCCCCGGGCGTAGGGCGGCCAGCCCGGGCCCTCGGGGACCGGCGCGGGGGAGGCCAGCTCGGCGTCCGTCACGCCGGCCAGCCAGTCCGAGAGCTCGACCGCCTGCACCTCGCGGACGGCGACCACCTCGTCGAGCCCGGGCGCGGCCGCCGGGTCGAGGCCCTGCTCCACCTGGTCCGGCACGAAGTCGGTGGCCAACCCGAGCGCGGTGAAGAGCGATGTCGAGCCGAGGCAGCAGCGGCGGAACCACGAGTCGTGCACGAAGACGAGGTGGCGCATGGTCTCCACCGCCGACCACTCACCTCCGACGCGCTCGTGCTCCGAGCCGGCCGGCAGCGCGCGGAGGCGCGACACCGTGGCCGCCCAGGCGCCCTGCAGCTGCGACGCGGCCGCGCGCAGGTCGCTGGGGGAGGAGGACCGCACCAGCACGCGCACCGGGTGCCGGCGGTCGAGCTCCGCCTCGACGTACGACGTCACCTCCACGCCGTTGACGACGAGGTTCGTGACGAGCCCGTCGATGACGGCGTCCTGCATGACCACGCCGACGAAGCGGGCGCGACTCAGGTCGCTCTCGCGGAACTCCGCATCGGACAGGTCCTGGTCCTCGAAACGCGCCATGTCGCCAGTCTGCACCGGACGTCGGACACCGAGCGTGGCGCAGAGGTCTGTACAGGGCTGTCGCGAAGCCCTTGCACGGAGCATCATGCGGGGAGGTGCACGACGCGAGTGGAGGTGCCCCATGGTGACGTTCGCCGGAGTCGACCACGTCTCGTTCACGGTCACCGACCTCGACCGGAGCCAGTCGTTCTACACCTCCGTGCTCGACTTCGTCCCGGTGCTGGACGTGGGCTACGGCCGGATCCTCATGCACCCGGCCACCGGCTTCACGCTCTCGCTGATGAAGCACGACGGGGCACGTGGTGGCGGCTTCACCGAGCTCACCACCGGGCTCGACCACCTCGGGCTCGCGGCAGGGTCGCGCGCCGAGCTCGAGGAGTGGGAGCGTCGCTTCGACGACCTCGGGGTCGGCTACACGCCCATCCGGGACATGGAGCTCAGCTTCCACCTCAACTTCCGCGACCCGGACGACATCGCCCTCGAGCTCTCGGCACCCAACGAGCACCTGCTGGCGGCCAGGGCGGCCCTCGCCGCCGGGCACACCAGCCAGGACGACATCGACGCCTTCATCGACGAGCACGACCTCGACCTGCCCCGCGTGGACACGACCTGAGCCGACCCACCGACCGGGTCAGCTCATCCGCCGCAGCACCGAGGTCGGCACGTGCTTCACCACGAAGCCGAGGGGACCCCAGGGCCAGGTGGGGACCCGGGCGCGGGGCTTCTCCTTCTCGATCGCCTCGACCATGGCGCGCACGCCCTTCTCCGTCGAGGACAACAGCGGGGTCTTCGCCGAGGTGCCGGACATCTCGCTGACGATGTAGCCGGGGTAGAGCACGGTCACCTTGATCGGCGTCCCGTGGACGTCGGCGCGGAAGCCCTCGGCGAGGTGGGCGACCGCGGCCTTCGTGGCGGCGTACGTCGTGATGTTCCCGGGCATCCCGCGGAGCGCGGCGAACGACGAGACCATCACCAGCTGGCCCGCGCCCTGCGCGCGGAAGATCGCAGCCGCCGCCTCGGTCTGGGCGAGCGCACCGATGAAGTTGGTCTGCGCGGTCTCGAGGTTGGCGTCGAAGCGACCGGTCCCCAGCGGCTGGCCCTTGCCGAGGCCGGCGTTGACGACGACCTTCTCCAGCGAGCCGAGCTCCGCGCGGAACTCCTCGAAGACCGAGAAGACGGCGTCGTGGTCGTTGACGTCGAGCGCCTTCACCGAGACGCGCACCGCGGGATGGGCCGCCGTGATGTCGGCGGCGAGCGAGTCGAGCCGGTCCGTACGACGCGCACAGAGCGCGAGGTCGTACCCGAGCGCGGCGAACTGGCGGGCCATCTCGGCGCCCAGCCCGCTGCTGGCACCGGTGATGAGGATCGTGGGCACAGAGGGTCCTAGCGGTAGGTGATCAGGTCGGGGGAAAGGTGGTCGTGGGCGTTGAAGGCGACGAGGGTCGTCCCGCGCCGGCCGCGCACGAGGGTCGTGACGCCGGAGTTGACCGACACCGGGTTGAGCCGCAGCCACAGCTCGGAGCGGACGCCCGGGTCGTCGGCGAGCAGGGTCGCGGCGGTCCACGCGATCGCGCCGCCGCTGGTGAGCACGACGGCCGTGCCCGAGCGGGGCAACGCCTCCACGAGCCGGGCCAGCGAGGCATCGACACGTGCGCCGAACGCCGCGAACGACTCGTCGTACGACGCCTCGTCCGCGCCGGACGTCCAACGCCGGGTCGCCTCCTCGAACCACCGCTGGAAGGCCGCCTTCTCGTCCTCGCCCTCGACGGTGCTGGGCGCGGAGTGCACGCCGAGCACCTGCAGGTGGTCGAACTCGTTCCAGCCCGCGTCGACGCCGACGTCGGCCCTCCAGCCCGCGCCCTCGAGCACGCCGCGAGCGGTCTGGTCGTGCCGCTTCATCTGGCCGGCCACCACGAGGTCGGCGGCGACGCCCCGTGCCGCCAGGGCGGCACCGAGGATGCGCGACTGCGAGTGGCCGAGCTCGGAGAGGTTGTCGTAGTCGTCGGCACCGAACGACGCCTGGCCGTGCCGGACGAGGAGGATGCGGCTCACGACCCGGTCGGTCCTGCCGCGATGGTGGCGTCGAGGCGCCGGCCGATGATCTGCACGGCGGGGCCGAACAGGGCGTACATCTCGTTGGACGTCTGGCCGTGGAAGTACCGGTAGTAGATCTGCTGCGCGATCACCGCCATCCGGAACAGCCCGAAGACCTCGTAGAAGCGCCACTGCGCCGGCGTGACCGACCGCCCCGTGCGTTCGGCGTACGCCGCCACGAACTCGTCGCGCGTCAGCATGCCCGGCAGGTGCGTGGGCACCCGCCGCATCATCTGGAACTCCTCGGTGTCGTCGGCCTGCACCCAGTAGGCCATCGAGCCGGCGAGGTCCATGAGCGGGTCGCCGAGGGTCGCCATCTCCCAGTCGAGCACCCCGACGACGCGCGTCACGTCGTCGTCGTCCAGCACGAGGTTGTCGAGCTTGAAGTCGTTGTGGATCACGCAGGTCGCGACGTCGTCGGGCTGGTGCTCGTCGAGCCACGCCATCACCGACTCGAGGTCGGGCACGTCGTCGGTGCGGGCGTTGCGGTAGCGCGTCGACCAACCCTCCACCTGGCGGCGGACGTAGCCGGCTCCCTTGCCGAGATGGTCGAGACCGGCCGCCGCAGGGTCGATGCCGTGGAGCTCGGCCAGCACGTCGACGGCGTGCAGGCACAGCGCCCGCGCCTGCTCGGGCGACAGCGGCACGTCGGAGGGCCACTCGCTGCGCGGGATCACGCCGGCGATCCGGTCCATCGCGTAGAAGTCGCCGCCCACCACCTCGGGGTCGTCGCAGAAGGCGACCATGGGTGCGACGTAGTCGAAGACCGGCGCCACGGCCGACTGGATGACGTACTCCCGGTGCATGTCGTGCGCCCCCCTGGCCTTCGTGCCCGCAGGCGCGCGCCGCACGATCAGGTCGCGGCCCGACGGGAAGCGCAGGAGGTAGGTCAGGTTCGACGCACCGCCGGTGAACTGGCGGACCTCCGGGTCGCCGTCGAGGCCGTCGGGGGTGGCCGCGTGCGCGCGGAGCCAGGCAGCCACGGCAGCGACGTCGAAGGCGTCCTCCTCGCGCACCTCCCGGGCGCCCGGCACGGCGGTCACGACCCCGCCCCGGCAGCGCCCCGGAGCTTCGCCGCCTGGTCGCGCATCACCGCGTCGTAGGCCGGGCGGTCGGCCCACTTGAGGGAGTACGCCTGGCGCGCGGGCTCGTCGGGCACGATCAGGTCGTCGCCGGCGTCCATCCCGGCCAGCACCGCCGCGGCGATGTCGTCCGCCGTGATCGAGGAGCGCTCGACCAGCCCGCCGACGACCTGGCCGACCAGCGCGTCGCTGCCCTGCATCGAGTCCATCAGGTTCGTGCGGAAGTAGGACGGGCACACCACGCTCGCCCGGATGCCGTACGACGACAGCTCGTGGCCGCAGGTCTCGGTGAACGCCACCACCGCGGCCTTCACGGCGTTGTAGGAGCCCATCCCCGCCGGGTGGGCGAGGCCGGCGAGCGAGGCGACGTTGACCAGGTGGCCGGAGCCCTGCTCCTTGAGCATCGGCACGAACGCCCGGGTGCCGCGGACGGCGCCGAAGAGGTTGATGTCGGTGATCCACTGCCACTCGTCGAGGGTGCAGACGTCGACCCGGCCGCCACCGGCGACGCCGGCGTTGTTGACCAGCACGTCGAGCCCGCCCCACCGGTCGCGCACCGCGTCGACCGCGGAGGCCCAGTCGTCGTCGGAGGTGATGTCGAGGACGAGGTCGACGCCCTCGGCATCGACGCGGTCGGTCGCGAGCACCTCGTCGCCCCGTGCCCGGGAGGCGGCGACGAGCGCGGCGCCGAGGCCGGAGCCCGCGCCGGTGACCAGGACCCGGGCGCTGTGCGGGGTGGTGCTCACGAGGCGTGCTTCCCGAGCTCGATCTTCGCGATCACGTTGCGGTGGACCTCGTCGGGGCCGTCGGCGAGGCGCAGCGACCGGGCGCCCACCCAGGCCGCGGCCAGCGGGAAGTCCTCGCTCAGGCCGCCGCCGCCGTGCAGCTGGATGGCCATGTCGATGACGTCGAGCGCCATGTTGGGCACCTCGACCTTGATCTCGCTCACCGCCGAGTAGGCCTCACGGCTCATGCCCTGGTCGAGCAGCCACGCGGCGTGCATGACGAGCAGCCGCGAGCGGTTGATCGCGATACGGGCGTCGGCGATGCGCTCGCGGTTGCCGCCGAGGTTGGCGATCGGCTTGCCGAAGGCGGTCCGGCTCGTCGCCCGGGCGCAGGCGAGCTCGAGCGCGCGCTCGGCGAGGCCGATGGCGCGCATGCAGTGGTGGACCCGGCCCGGTCCGAGCCGGCCCTGGGCGATCTCGAAGGCACGGCCCGGGCCGAGCAGCACGTTGGCGGCCGGCACCCGGACGTCGGTGAACGACACCTCGCCGTGACCGAGCGGCTCGTCGTAGTAGCCCATCGTGGTGAGCATCCGCTCCACCTTGACGCCCTCGGCGTCGCGGGGGACCAGCACCATCGTGTGGCGCGAGTGCCGGTCGGCCTCGGGGTCGGACAGGCCCATGAAGACGAACACCTTGCAGTCCGGGTTGCCCACGCCCGTCGACCACCACTTGCGGCCGTTGATGACGATCTCGTCGCCGTCGACCTCGGCGGTAGCGGCCATGTTGGTGGCGTCGGAGGAGGCCACGGCGGGCTCGGTCATGCAGAACGCGCTGCGGATCTCCGCGCGCAGGAGCGGCTCGAGCCACTGCTCGCGCTGCGCGTCGGTGCCGTACTTCAGCAGCACCTCCATGTTGCCGGTGTCGGGCGCGTTCGAGTTGAAGACCAGGGGAGCGAGGAACGAGCGGCCCATCGCCTCGGCGACCGGTGCGTAGTCGGCGTTGGAGAGTCCCTCGCCGCCGTCGGTGCCGAAGTCGGCGGCGTAGCGGCCGGCGTGCGCGGCGGGGAGGAAGAGGTTCCACAGCCCCTGGGCGCGGGCCTTGGCCTGCAGCTCGGCGATCACCGGGTCGGGCGCCCAGTTGTCGCCGCCCGACTCGCGCAGCCGGGTGATCCGGTGGTGCGCCTCGGCCTCGATCGGCTCGACCTCGTCGGCGACGAACGCGCGGACCCGGTCGCGGAGGTCGGCGGCACGGGGGGAGAGGGAGAAGTCCATGCATTGACCTTGGCACACTGTTGAGCAATGCTCAATAGCGTGACGGACGCCGTGGCAGGACCCGAGGCAGCGCCCGGGGGAGCATCCGGGGGAGCACACGAGGCCACCCCGGTACGCCGACGTCTGAGCGCGCAGGACCGTCGCCGCCAGCTGGTCGCCATCGGCCTGGCCAAGATCGTGGAGAAGCCGATCCAGGACCTGTCGATGGACGACATCGCGGCCGAGGCGGGGATCTCGCGCGGCCTGCTCTTCCACTACTTCCCGACCAAGACCGACTACTACCTGGCCTGCATCGCGGCCGCCGGGCGCCGGATCCTGCGCAACACCGCGCCCGACCCGGACCTCCCCGGCGAGGACCAGGTCGAGATGGTGACCCGGCTGATGATCGAGCAGATCGAGCGGCGGCGCGACTTCTACCTCGCGCTCGTGCACGGCCACGGGGTGGCCGACCCGCGGGTCAGCGAGGTCATGGACTCGGTCCGCGACGGGAGCACCGACCGGGTGGTGGTCGCGCTCGAGGTCGCGCCGGGCGAGCGCGATGTCGTACGCGCCTGGTGGGCCTACACGGAGGACCGGGCGCTCACCTGGTCGGCAGTGCCGACCGGCGAACGCCCGGTCCCGGTGTCAGTGCTGGTCGAGGAGTGCGTCGCGGCGCTCCACGCCCTGCTCGCCCTCAGGCGGTCCTGATCAGATGAGGCTCACTTCGTGACGCGGCCCGTCACGGAGAAGCGCGCCTTGTCGTCCAGCGGCTTGCCGGCGCAGGCGTAGCCCGTGCCGCGGTTGCACTGGTAGCGGGTCGAGCCGTTGACCAGGGTCACCGAGACGACGGCGACCTTCTTGCTGTCGAAGCCCACCCGGATGCGGCCGTCACCGTTGTTGTTCAGCTTGACCAGCTTGACCTGGCGCTTGCCGTTCTTGAGGTGCACGACCACGACGGCGGCCGGCGACGTGCGCTTGACCGGACCGTTGACCGTCACGGCGAGCTTCCACTTCTTGCCCTTGCTGTTCTTCGGGGCGAAGCCGTAGGACGACGAGGCGAGGTGGTAGATCTTGGCGTTGAAGCGCTTCGACTTGCCCTTCTTCAGCACCTTGCCGTTGGCGAAGCGCGGGAAGGGGTACTCGGCACCCTCGGGGAAGTTGGCGGCGGGCGTCAGGTTGCCGGCGGAGAACTTGGCGAACGTCTTGGTGAGCCCGCCCTTCTTCTTGAGGATCTTCTGCAGCGCGGCGATGCTGTTCTTGCCGCCGTCCTTCTTGAGCGAGCCGGCCTGGTCCCAGGCCTTCTTCACGATCTTGGTGCCGTACTTCGACGAGAGGTACTCCCACCACACCCAGCTGCCGTACTGGAAGGTGTACTGGCTGCTGAACAGGTCGAGCGGCACGTAGGGCGCGTAGATCGGGCTGGTCTCGAAGTACTGGCGGTTGTCGTTGACGTGCGTCGCGACCCGCTCCTCCATCCACGTCGCCGTGGACTCCATCATCCAGCGGTCCTCGGCGTAGTCGTAGCCGAACTGGACGGCGTGGAAGAACTCGTGGCCCGCGGTGACGAGCAGGTTGTCGCTCGGCGTCGCGTTGGGGAACTGCGCCTGGGCGAAGTCGTTGTCGAGGACGCAGTAGCCCGAGGCGGTGCGGTTCTTGACGCGGGTCTCGGGTGCGCAGTAGCCGTAGATCCCCTGGCCGCCGAGGTCCTTGAGGTAGACGTCGAGCTGCGGGCCGCCGCCCTTGGCGCCGTCGGAGAGCGGCGCGCGGTAGCCGAGCTGGTCGACCTCCTGCGTCCAGATCGAGTCGACGACACCGAGGTTCTGGTTGACCCAGTCGAGCGACGGCGGCGCGTCGGCCGTGCTCCCGACGTAGTGGAGGCAGATGCGGGTGTTGCACACCGGGGCGGCCTCGGGCGCGGTGTAGCCGAAGCCGTCGGGGTCGCCGGCGCCGTCGGTCGGGCGGGCGAGCAGCTCCTCGGCCTGGGCCAGCGCGCGGCCGCTCAGCTCGGACTTCTTCGCCCACAGGTCGCGCAGCGCGAGGGTGGCGGAGGGGTCGTTCGCGCGGGCCTTGCCCGAGAAGACCCGGCGCGCAGTGGTGAGGGCGTCGGCGCTGGTGAGGTCGGCGACCTCGGGCAGCGCGGCCTGGGGTGCGACGTCGGACGCGTCACCGGACGGCGTCAGGTCGGCGGTGCGTGGGTCGATCTTCGCCTGGCCCTCGGCAGCGACGGCGGGCGCGGACAGCGCCGCGCCTCCCATCAGTGCGATGGCCACGGCGGTGGTGAGGATTCTGCGCATGGTTGGCCTCTGGTTCCCCTCTTGGTTGTCAGCTCGGAGTGACACTAACCCAGCGCCACCGCTCCGAAACCTGTCACAGGTCGGCGATGTGCTCGATGATCGCAGTCGTGGAGATGGCGGGGGTGCGTTCGAGGTAGACCACCTCGCACACGTCGCCGAACTCGTCGAACCTGCCCGCCCAGTCGTCGCCCATGACGAGGACGTCGGCTGCGTGCTCGACGATGTAGTCGCGCTTCTGCTCCAGGCTCTCCTCGACGAAGACCTCGTCGACCACCTTGAGCGCACCGACGATGGCGAGGCGCTCGCGCTGGCTGAAGATCGGGGCCCGGCCCTTCTTCCGCTCGTTGAGGGCGTCGGCCGACACCCCGACCACGAGCCGGTCGCCCAGCGCCGCGGCACGCTCGAGGACGCGCAGGTGACCGACGTGGAACACGTCGAACGTCCCGAAGGTGATGACGGTGCGAGGCATGCGCGGCATTCTGGCACGCGGGTCGTGGGGTGACGTGGGGGAGGATGACGCCATGCCCACCACCGCCGCCACGTCCCCGCCCTCCGGGAAGCCGACGGTCTCGCTGATCACCCCCGACCCCGGCGCCGACGAGGCCCGTCGCCGTGGCCTGCGCCAGATGCGCACGGTCGCCGTCGGCCTGTTGCTGCTCGCCGCCTGCGTGTACGTCGCCACGCTCGGGCGCGACGGCGCCTGGGGCTTCGTCAACGCGGGCGCCGAGGCGTCCATGGTCGGGGCCATCGCCGACTGGTTCGCCGTCACCGCTCTCTTCAAGCACCCGCTCGGCCTGCCGATCCCGCACACCGCGCTGATCCCGAAGCGCAAGGACGAGCTCGGCAAGGGCCTGGAGGAGTTCGTCGGGGAGAACTTCCTGCAGGAGGACATCATCCGCGAGCGCGTCACCGCCGCGGCCATCTCGGCCCGGGTCGGGGACTGGCTGGGCGACCCGGCCAACGCCCGCCGGGTCGTCGACGAGGCCTCCGACGTCGCGGCGATCGCGCTCGGCAAGGTGCGCGACGACCACGTCGCCGACCTGGTGACGCAGGCCCTCGTCCCGCGCTTCCGCGAGGAGCCGATCGCGCCGCTCCTGGGCACGACCCTCATGGAGGTGCTGCGCGACGACCTCCACCACGGCGTGGTCGACCTCGCGCTCGACGAGATGCACCGCTGGCTGGTGGACAACCCCGAGACCTTCTCCCAGGTGCTCGAGGAGCGCGCGCCGTGGTGGACGCCGACGCGGCTCAACGACGCGGTGACCTCCCGCATGCACGTCCAGGCCCTCGCGTGGGTCGAGGACATCCGCGACGACCCGCACCACCGGGCCCGCGAGGCGCTCGACTCGATGCTGGGCCAGCTCGCCACCGACCTGCTGCACGACCGCGAGACGCAGGAGCGCGCCGAGGCCTTCAAGGAGCGGCTGCTCGACCACCCCCAGGTCGTCACGACCGCCATCTCGCTGTGGAAGGCGATGCGTGCCGCGCTGCTCGCCTCCGTCAAGGACCGCGAGGGTGCCGTCCGCCAGCGCCTGCTGCTCGAGCTCAACCAGTTCTCCCAGCGGCTCCGCGACGACGCCGACCTTCGCGCCCGGCTCGACCAGATGGCGGCGGACCTGGCCGTGTTCATGGTGGAGCGGTACGGCGCCGAGGTCACCACGGTGATCACCTCCACCATCGAGCGGTGGGACGGCAAGGAGGCCGCGCGACGCATCGAGCTGCACGTGGGCAAGGACCTGCAGTACATCCGGATCAACGGCACCATCGTCGGTGGCCTCGTGGGCGTGCTGATCCACGCGTTCTCGGTGCTGGTTCACTGAGCCCATGCCCGCGCCGTCCCCTGAGCCCATCGACGTACCCATCCGCGACGAGTCGATCCGGCTCGGCCAGTTCCTCAAGCTCGCCAACCTCGTGGAGAGCGGGGCCGAGGCCAAGCCGGTGATCGCCGATGGCGCCGTGCTCGTCAACGACGAGGTGGAGACGCGACGGGGCCGCCAGCTCGTCCCCGGTGACGTGGTCACGCTGGGCGGGCTGGCGGCCCGTGTCGCCACAGGAGAGGTCGAGATCGACGTCCCCTGGTGAGTGGCGACGGATGGGGTGACGGGTCCCCCGACCACGTCACCCCACGACTCACTTCACCTCGCGGTTCAGGACCCGGTAGGTGCCGATCGCGAGGGGCAGCAGCACCCATGCCGCGACGCCGGTGCCGAGCTGCGCCCAGTCCCGGCCGGCCATCTCGCCGGCGAACAGCGGCTCCATCACCCGGTCCAGGTTCACCCACCGGCCGATCTCCTCGAGCCGGCCGATGAGCGCCGTCGCGATGCCCCAGATGCTGGGCAGCACCAGCACGGCGACGATGGCGATCGGGGTGTTGAGGAACAGCAGGCCGAACGCCACGCCCTGCAGGACGTAGAGCATCAGCGCGAGCACGAGCCCGCCGGCGGCGGCGCCCGTCAGGTCCCACGTGCCGGTGCCGGCGGTGACGTTGACGAGGGCGGACGCGGCGAACGCGGCCGCGACGACGCCGAGCGCGAAGAGCATCGACGCGATCGCCTTGGCGACCACGATGCGCCCGCGACGCGGCTCCAGGGTGAAGGTCACCAGGCCGGTGCGCTGCGACCACTCGGCGGTCGCGGCCATGATCCCGAGGATCGGGAGGACGATCGCGAGGGGCATGGTCGCCATCGCGAGCAGGCCGTCGAAGGTCGCGTCGCCGGGGTCTCCCCAGATCACGACGGCGGCCAGGACGACGGCGGCCAGGGCCGCCATCACGATGACCATCCAGAGACCGGCGCGGGTGTCGACGATCTTGCGCAGCTCGCTCTGGAGGGTGCGGCCGAAGGGCACGCCGGGGCGTCCCTCGAGCGCGGTCGGGACGGGGCGTACGTCGTGCGCGTCCCCGCCGACGACGGGTGCGGGGGTGCGGGTGGTGTCGGTGCTCATGCTGCGTCTCCTTCCCGGGAGGTGGCGGCCGTGAGGCCGAGGAACATCTCTTCGAGGCCTTCGGAGCCCCCGGAGCGCAGCTCGAGGAGCACGATGCGCTCCTCGGCGGCGACCCGGCCGACGACCTCGGCCTCGGCGTCGACCACGAGGCCGGAGCCGGTGCGCGAGAACGGCACGCCGGCCGTCTCGAGCAGGCCGGCGAGACGGGCGTCGTCGGTGGAGCGGACGGTGGTGCCGCCGCGGCTGAGGAGCTCCTCCTTGGAGCCCATCGCGACGATGCGGCCGCGGCCGATCATGACGAGGTCGTCGGCCACGATCTGCACCTCGTGGAGCAGGTGGCTCGACAGCAGCACGGTGCCGCCGCCGTCGGCGAAGCGGCGCAGCAGGCCGCGCATCCAGTGGATGCCCTGCGGGTCGAGGCCGTTGGCCGGCTCGTCGAGGATCAGAACCTGCGGCTCACCGAGCAGCGCGGCGGCGATGCCGAGGCGCTGGCGCATGCCGAGGGAGTAGTTGCGCACCCGGCGGCCCGCCTCCTCGTCGGTCAGGCCGACGGTGTGCAGCACCTCCTCGACGCGGGCCTTCGAGACGCCGACCGAGACGGCGGCGACGCGGAGCACCTCACGCCCCGTACGACCCGGGTGCTGGGCCGAGGCGTCGAGCATGACGCCGACCTGACGGCCGGGGTTGTGCAGCTCGCGGTAGGTCTGCCCCAGGATCGTGGCGCGGCCGGACGTGGCCGGGGTGAGCCCGGTCATCATCCGCATCGCGGTGGACTTGCCGGCACCGTTGGGACCGAGGAATCCGACGACGCTGCCCGGACGCACCTCGAAGGAGATGTCGTCGACGGCCGTGAAACCGCCGTAGCGCTTGGTGAGGTTCTCGACTGTGATCATGGCTCCAGCCTGCGCGGACCGGGGGTCGCCGGACATCCGGCGCAGGGCTCGCCCGCATCCGACTCCGGTATCGGCCCGCGCCGCGGGCCGACACCTGGGTCGGACGCGACGACGTCCTGGGTACCTCTAGCCTCGGTCCATGCCCGCGACCGAGGACGACCCGATCCTGCGGGCCGACCGGCCGAGCCGGTGGGCGTCCACGTGGCGCTACGCGCTCGCCGCGCTCATCAGCGTGCTGACCTGGGTGATCGTCGTGGTCGGCGCTGCGGACTGGGGGCCGTCCCGGCTGGCCACGATGTGGCTGCTGGTCGGCGACCCGGCACTCGGGCTCGTGTCCTTCGTGCTCATCCGCTGGCGACACCGTCGGCCGGGCCCGGTGGCCCTGGTGCTGACGATGTTCTCCTCCGTGTCGATCGTCAGCTCCGGACCGGCCTCCTGGATCATGGGCTCGGTCGCCTCGCACCGGCGGTGGCGGCTGCTCGCGGTCGTGGTCCCGCTCAGCCTGGCGGCCGGCCTCGTGCAGGAGAAGGTCGGCCTCAACGACTCCGGGCTGCCGATGTGGGCCACGATCCTCTTCGGGGCGCTGGTCGCGGGCGTCCTCGTGGCGACCGGCTACGCCATGGGCTCGCAACGCCAGCTCGTCGACTCCTACCGCGACCGCGCGGAGACCGCGGAGCGTGAGCAGCAGGCCCGAGTCGCGCAGGCGCAGGCCGCCGAGCGCACCCGCATCGCGCGTGAGATGCACGACGTGCTGGCGCACCGGATCTCCCTGGTGGCCATGCATGCGAGCACGCTCAGCTATCGCACCGACCTGTCCGAGGAGGACCGCGCGACCGCCGCCCGCTCGATCGAGGAGAACGCCCAGCGGGCGCTCTCCGACCTCCGCGACGTGCTCGGGGTGCTGCGCGACCCCACCCAGCCGACCGGCTCCTCGCCCGAGCCGCCCCAGCCCGGGATCAACGACCTGGCCGCGCTGGTCGAGGAGGAGGCCGCCGGCGGGATGCGTGTGCGCCTGAGCAACCGCGTCGAGGACGACATGCCCGCCTCCACCGGGCGGACGGTCTACCGCATCGTGCAGGAGGCCCTGACCAACGTGCGCAAGCACGCGCCCGGGACCACCGTCACCGTCGACCTCGCCGGCACGCCCGAGGACGGGCTCGTGGTCGCCGTGCGCAACGCGGCACCCGTCGGCCCCGTACGCCGCACTCCGCTACCGGCCTCGGGCCTCGGGCTGCTGGGGCTGACCGAGCGCGCCGCGCTCGCGGGCGGCCGGATCAGCCACGGGGTCGACGCCACCGGCGGCTACTCGGTGCGGGCATGGATACCGTGGGCGACGTGATTGCAGCAGAGGGGGCCGGGGCCGCGGAGCGGGCTCCGGACAGGATCAGCCTGGCCGTCGTCGACGACGACCCGATGGTGCGCGCGGCGCTGGGCATGATGCTCGGCGGGGCGTCGGGGATCACCGTCGTGGCCGAGGCGGGCGACGGCGAGGAGGCGCTCGGCGTCGTACCGGGCTCGGGTGCCGACGTGGTCCTGATGGACATCCGGATGCCCGTGCGCGACGGCCTCAGCGCCACCGAGGAGCTGCTGCGGACGCACCCCGACCTCAAGATCATCGTGCTGACCACGTTCGACACCGACGACATGGTGCTGAAGGCGCTGCGGACCGGCGCTGCGGGCTTCCTGCTCAAGGACACCCCGCCGGCGCGGCTCGTGGAGGCGATCCGCACCGTGGCGTCCGGCCAGCCGATGCTGTCGCCGAGCGTGACCGCCCAGCTCATCGCCGCGGTCACCCGCGACGACAGCGCCGGGGCGGGCGGTGAGGCGCAGGACCGGGCCCGTGCCGCCCAGACGGCGCTCGCCGGCCTCACCGAGCGGGAGCGTGACGTCGCCGACGGGGTGGCGCGCGGGCTGAGCAACGCCGAGATCGCGGCCGAGCTCTTCATGGGCGTGCCCACGGTGAAGACGCACGTCGGGCGGCTCTTCACCAAGCTGGCCGTCGAGAACCGGGTGCAGGTCGCGATCCTGGTCCACGACGCCCAGGGCTGAGGCTGGAGAGCCGCCCGACGTCAGGTGCTGCTGGTCAGCGGACCTCGAGCAGGTCCACCACGAAGATCAGCGTCTCGCCGGGCTTGATCGCGCCGCCGGCGCCGCGGTCGCCGTAGCCGAGGTGCGGCGGGATGACGAGCCGACGACGACCGCCGACCTTCATTCCCTGCACGCCGGTGTCCCAGCCGGAGATGACCTGGCCGATGCCGAGGCGGAACTGCAGCGGGGTGCCACGGTTGTAGGACGCGTCGAACTCCTCGCCCGTGGAGTGGGCCACGCCGACGTAGTGGACCGAGACGGTCGAGCCGGAGGTGGCCTCGGTGCCGTCGCCCTCGACGAGGTCGGTGACCTCGAGGTCGGTGGGCGCCTCGCCCATGTGCGGGTCGACGTCGGGCTTCTCGCTCACGATTGCTCCTTCTGGTTGCTGTCAGGTCTGGTGGACGTAGCTGTCGAGCTGGTCGCGCTCGAACTCGAGCTCGCCGATGCGGTTCTTGACCACGTCACCGATGGAGATGATGCCGGTCAGCCGTCCGTCGGCCACCACCGGGACGTGTCGGATGCGGTGCTGGGTCATCGTCTGCATGAGGTCGGTGAGGTCGTCGCCGCCACCGCAGGTGCGCACCTCGGCGGTCATGATGTCGCGCACGGCGACGTCGAGGACGGTCGCGTCGGCGTGGAGGCGGCGTACGACGTCGCGCTCGCTGACGATGCCGGTGACGGAATCGCCGTCGTCGCTCACCACCAGCGCTCCGACGTTGTGCTCGGCCAGCAGCGCGACGAGCTCGCGCACGGTGGCGTCGGGGCCGATGGTCACCACGGCCTGGCTGCCCTTGCCCTGGATGACGTCCTGGATCCTCATGGTCCTCAACCTCTCGTCCGGCGTGACTACTGACCAGTCACCGTAGCCAGTACCGACGTCGAGGGACAGGGCACGACGTGGCGCAGGTCACAGCCGGTCGCGCAGGCTGCTCACCGATCCGGGTCCGCGCCGCGGCACGTCGGGGTCGGTGTCGTCGTCGCCGAGCGCGCCCAGGAACGACAGCGCGGCGTCGTGGAGGTGTCCGTTGGAGGCGAGCGCGTTGCCGCCCCACGGGCCGTCGGTGCCGTCGAGCGAGGTGAACCTGCCGCCCGCCTCGCGCACGATCACGTCGAGCGCGGCCATGTCGTAGAGCTCCAGCTCGGGCTCCGCTGCGAGGTCGACCGCGCCCTCGGCGAGCAGCATGTAGGACCAGAAGTCGCCGTAGGCGCGGGTGCGCCAGCAGCGCCGCTGCAGGGAGATGAAGTCGTCGAGCCGGTCGCGCTCGTCCCAGCCGGAGAGGGAGGAGTAGCTCAGCGACGCGTCCTCGAGGCGGCGTACGTCGGAGACCTCGCACCTCGTCGCCTTGAGCAGCGAGCGGCCGGTCCAGGCGCCGTTGCCCGAGGAGGCCCACCACCGCCGCTGCAGCTGCGGGGCGGACACCACGCCGAGCACCACCTCGTCGTCGACGGCGAGCGCGATCAGGGTCGCCCAGACCGGCACGCCGCGGACGAAGTTCTTCGTGCCGTCGATCGGGTCGACGATCCAGCGGCGCTGGCTGTGGCCGGTCGTGCCCTCCTCCTCGCCGATGACGGCGTCACGCGAGCGGACCCGCGAGAGGGTGCGGCGGATGCCCTCCTCGACGGCCTGGTCGGCATCGGTCACCGGGGTCAGGTCGGGCTTGCTCATGACGTGCAGGTCGAGTGCCTTGAACCGGGCCTGGGTGAGCGAGTCCGCGTCGTCGGCGAGGACGTGCGCGAGGCGCAGGTCGTCGGTGTAGTCGTTGGAGCCGTGGATGGGCATGTTCACAGGCTATTCCCAGCAACGCGCCCTACTGTGCACGCATGGAGCTCAACGGAGTGCCGCTGCACCCGCTCATCGTCCACGCGGTCGTCGTCCTCGGCCCGCTCGCCGCCCTCACGGGCCTGGTCTTCGCGTTCGTGCCGAGGTGGCGCTGGCTGCTGCGGTGGCCGCTCGTCGTGCTCGCCGTCGTGACGGCTGCGGCGTCGTTCCTCGCCGTCGTGGCGGGCGAGGACCTGCTGTCCTCTCGTCCCGAGCTCGCGCCGCTGGTGGAGGACCACGAGGAGGCCGGTGAGCTGCTGCGCAACGTGTCGCTGGCGTTCGTGCTCGTCGCCGGGTTCGGCGCCTGGGCGCTCGGCGGGGCGTCCGCGCTGGCGTCGGGCCGGGGTGCCCGGGAGACCAGGCTCGCGATCCCCGCGATGGCGCTCCTGGTCGTCGGCTCGGCCGTCCTGGGATACGCGCTCTTCATGGCCGGCGACACCGGCGCCAAGGCAGTCTGGGGCTGACGCACCGCTACCAGTCGCTGGCGCCCTCACGGGCGGCGAGCAGGCGCCGGAACGACTCCACCCGGTCCGGGTCGGCCTCGCCGGCCTCGACCGCCTCGTCGAGCCCGCACTCGGGCTCGCCGGCGCCGTGCGTGCACCCACGGGGACAGTCCTCGGTCATCTCCTCGAGGTCGGGGAACGCCTCGATGAGGTTCTCCGGCTGCACGTGCGCGAGGCCGAACGACCGGATGCCCGGCGTGTCGATGATCCAGCCCGCGCTGTCCGGCAGCTCGAGGAGGTAGGCGCTCGTCGAGGTGTGGCGACCACGACCGGTGACGGCGTTGACGATGCCGACCTCGCGGTGGGCGTCGGGCACGAGCGCGTTGACCAGTGTGGACTTCCCGACCCCGCTGTGGCCGACGAGCACGCTGGTGCGCCCGTGCAGGCGCTCGCGCAGCTCGGTGAGGTCGCCGGCTCCCTCACCCTTGAGCTGGGTGACGACCCACGGCACGCCGAGCGAGCGGTAGGTGGACAGCAGGGTCTCGGGGTCGGCCAGGTCGGCCTTGGTGAGGCAGAGCAGCGGCGCCATCCCGGCGTCGTACGCCGCCACGAGCGCGCGGTCGATCAGTCGCGGGCGGGGCTCGGGGTCGGCCAGCGCGGTCACGACGACCAGCTGGTCGGCGTTGGAGACGATGACGCGCTCGACGGGGTCGTCGTCGTCGGCCGTACGACGCAGCGTGGTGCTGCGCTCGACCACCTCGACGATCCTGGCCAGCGAGCCGTCGACGCCGCTCGTGTCGCCGACCACGCGCACGTGGTCGCCGACGACGACGCCCTTGCGCCCCAGGGGGCGGGACTTCATCGCCATCACGCGGTGCCCGTCGACGGTCAGGGTGAAGCGGCCGCGGTCGACGGTGACGACGCGGCCGTCGACGGCGTCGTCGTAGGTCGGCCGGTCCTTGGTGCGGGGTCGGGTGCGGCGGCGCGGGCGCTCGTAGTGCTCCTGGTCGTGCTCGGAGTAGCGACCCGTCACCGGGTCGTCCCGTGCACCGCGTTGCTCCAGGCCGTCGCGAAGTCCGGGAAGGTCTTCGACGTGGTCGCGATGTCCTCCACGAGGACGTCGTCGACCGCCAGGCCGAGGATGACGCCGGCGTGGGCCATGCGGTGGTCGGCGTACGTGCGGAAGGTCCCGCCGTGGAGCGTCGCGGGGCGCACGGACAGGCCGTCCTCCCGCTCGGTGACGTCGGCGCCGAGGCGGCCGAGCTCGGTGGCGAGAGCGGTGATCCGGTCGGTCTCGTGGCCGCGGATGTGTGCGACCCCGCGCAGGTGCGAGGGCGAGTCGGCCAGCGCGCACAGCGCGGCGACGGCCGGGGTGAGCTCCCCGACGTCGTGGAGGTCGAGGTCGACGCCGTGCAGCTTCTCCGGACCGACGACCGTGAGGTCGCCACCGGTCAGCGTCACCTCGCAGCCCATCAGCGTGAGGATCTCGCGCAGCTCGTCGCCCGGCTGGGTGGTCAGGGCCGGCCAGCCGGTGACGGTGACCCGCCCGCCGGTCGCGGCGCCGAGCGCCAGGAACGGAGCGGCGTTGGACAGGTCTGGCTCGATGTCGTCGTCGATCGCCTTCACCGGTCCGGGCGCGACCGCCCAGCGGTTGGCGTCGTGGTCGTCGACGGCCACGCCGCGCTGGCGCAGCATCTGGACGGTCATCTCGATGTGGGGGAGCGAGGGCACGGGCTTGCCGACGTGGCGCACGTCGACCCCGTGGTCGTAGCGGGCGCCCGCGAGCAGCAGGGCGGAGACGAACTGCGACGAGGCGCTGGCGTCGATGGTGACGGTGCCACCGGGCACCGCACCGGCGCCGTGGACGGCGAAGGGGAGCGCCCCGCGGCCGCCGTCGTCGATCGTCATCCCGAGTGCGCCGAGGGCGGCGAGCATCTGGCCGACGGGCCGCTGGCGCATGTGGGGGTCGCCGTCGAAGCCGACCGTGCCGCGCGCCAGCCCGACGACCGGTGGGACGAAGCGCATCACCGTGCCCGCGAGACCGCAGTCGACCGCGGCGTCGCGGTCCCACGCGCCGGGGGTGACGGCCCAGTCGCCGGACCCGTCGCCACCGTCGGTGTCCTCGATCGAGGTGCCGAGCGACCGCAGCGCGGCAGCCATGAGCAGCGTGTCGCGCGAGCGCAGGGGACGGCGTACGACGCTGGGACCGTCCGCGATCGCGGCGAGCACCAGCGCACGGTTGGTCAGCGACTTGCTGCCCGGCAGCGACACCACGCGGTCGACCGGTCCCGGGGGACGGGGTGCGGGCCAGGGATCGGCGACTGGGTCGGCAGGCAGGTCACTCACCCGCGCAGCCTAGCGAGGCTTCAGGTGAGCTGGGCCCTGGCCAGCTTCGCCTCGCGGCGGGCGTCCTTGGCGACCTGCTTGGCCTCACGCCGTACGTCGGCCGCGGCACGCCGCGCACGCCAGGCCAGCCCGGGCCGGCCCTCGGTGTCGACGGCGGCGAGGAGCAGGCCGCCGAGGACGGAGGTGTTCTTGAAGAACTGCAGGCGCTGGGTGGCCCTCGTCTGGGGGTCGGTCTCGTCCCAGAAGGAGTGTCCGGCGAGCGTGGTGGGCACCAGCGACGCGGCGAGCACGCCGGCGCTGAGCCGCGGGGCGCGGCCGGTCGCGAGGGCGGCGGCGGCGAGGATCTGGGCACCAGCGTTGATCCGCACGAGGGTGGCGGGATCCGTCGGGATCGGGAGGGTGGGGGCGGCTTTCTGCGCGGCCGGGACGACGCGGTCGGTCACCTTCTTCGCCTTGGCGGCATGGCCCTCGGTGTTGCGGATGGCGTTGATGCCGCCGGCGACGAAGATCGAGGCCAGCATGGGACGGGCGAGCAACCGGGTGATCGTCATGCCGTCATTCCTACACGATGGGCGTCACCCCCGCTCCGTCCGCAGGGGTGCGAGATCAGGCGAGTCGGCCGCGCCAGGTGTTGTTGGCGAGGTCGGGGTCGTCGGTGCCGGCGGTGACGGTGGCGCTGATGGGGCCGGGGAGCGTCAGCAGGGTCATCGTGAGCGGTGCCGCGTTGGTGGCCGTCACGGTGCACACCAGACCCGCGGGCGCGTTGACGCAGCGTCGGTCCACGTCGAGGCCGACGAACAGGCGGCTCACCGTGACCTGCACGGTGGCCGTGGTCCCGGGGGCAAGGCCGGACGGACGCAGCGTGACCCGGTAGAACGGCCCGCCGGTCACGCTGCCGGTGATCGAGGTGTCGACCGGGGTCGGCGTCGGCGTCGGGTCGGGAGTCCCGGTCGGGTCGGGGGTCCCGGTCGGGTCGGGGGTCCCGGTCGGATCAGGGGTCCCGGTCGGATCAGGGGTCCCGGTCGGGTCGGGCGTCGGGTCGGTGGTCGGGGTCGGGTCCGTCGTCGGGGTCGGCTCCTCGGTGGGACTCGCCGTGGGCGTCCCGGTCGGGCTGGACGTCGGCGTCCCCGTCGGCGTCCCGGTAGGAGTTCCGGTCGGCGTCCCCGTCGGAGTCCCGGTCGGGCTGGAGGTCGGGCTCGACGTCGGCGTTCCTGTCGGTGTCCCCGTCGGGCTCGAGGAGGGCGTCGAGGAGGGCTCGTCGGTCGGGTCCGAGGTCGGGTCGTCCGTCGGGTCGTCCGTCGGGTCGTCCGTCGGCGTCCCGGTCGGTGTCTCCGTCGGGGCGGTGGTCCCCGGGGTGTCCGTGGTCGTCGAGGCGGGCGGCAGCACGGGGAGCTGCTCGTCGGTGACGGGCTCGAGGCTGTCCGGGGCGTCGCGCTGGAACGTCGCGCCGAGGCCGTCGTCGTCCTGGCTGGAGGCGGGTGCCGACACGCTGAGGCCCGGGTTGCCCGGCGGTGGCTCGGCCGTGGTGCGGGGAGGGTGGTGCAGGCCGACGGCCACGGCACCTCCGACCACCACGACGCTCGCGGCCACTCCGGCCACGGCCGCGACGGCACTGTTGCCCACGATGACGTCGCGGACGCGGCCCACGACGGCGCCGATGCTGCCGAGGCCGAGCGGCACGGAGCCGGCGGCGAGCGCCGTACCGAGGTAGGCGGAGCCGATCGCGCCCAGCAGGAGCGGGGCGAGCAGGCCGCCGAGGTTGGAGTTGACCTCGGTGAGCTCGAGATAGATGGCCGTGCAGGAGCGGCAGTCGTCGAGGTGGGCCTGGACCTTCGCGGCGTCGCGGCGGGAGGTCGCGTCGCGGACGAACGCGCCGAGCTGGGAGTGCGTCCAGCGGCAGCGGTCGCCCTCGATCTCGGCTGCGTGCTCGATGAGGAACGCCTGGCGCAGGCCCTCGCGCGCCCGGTAGGCCAGGGCGGAGACGGAGTTCGGGCTCATCCCGAGCAGGGGAGCGATGTCGACGGGCTTGTCGCCCTCGACCTCGGTGTGCCAGAGCACGAGCTGCCAGCGCTCGGGGAGCGAGGCGAAGGCGCGGGCCGCGGCAGCGTTCTCGAAGCCCTCGACGGCCGTGTCCTTGAACGGGATGCCCGGGTCGAAGGCCTCCATGTCGTCGGTCGTGTGCAGCTTCGAGCCGGCGCGGAACCGGTCGACCTGCAACCGGCGCACCGACGTCAGCAGGTAGGCGCGGAAGGCCACGTCGGGGCCGCCGCCGCGCTGCAGCACGCCGAGCACCTTGACGAAGGCCTCGGAGACGAGGTCCTCGGCGTCGGACGGCGGCACGAGCTGGCGGGCCAGGCGCCGGGCGGCGTCCGCGTGGCGCTCGAAGAGCGTGCCGTAGGCGTCGACGTCACCGCCGCGGACCGCCGAGATCAGCTCGGCGTCGGCCGGTGCTTCGAGACTGGTGGCACTGCTCATGCGGCTGGACGCTTTCCCCGTGGCACCGCCGTGGTGCGAGTCCTGGTGGTTCCTTGCGACTGTAGCCCGCTGAGCGTGTCGGCGCGTGCCGAAGACGCGATTTCCAAAAAGGGTGGTCTGGTCCGCGTCATGGTCGCGGACCTGGGCCGTCCCATCACCGAGCAGTGGGAAACAGGAGGGGGGTGCCGTGAGGAAGTTCGCCACACGTGGGCGTCGGCCTCCGGCCGTCGATCCTGGGACGAGCGCGTTCGGGTCAGCTGTCGTGCGGTCGGGGTTGCCGCACCGGTTCGAGCCCGTGGGGGAGGCGCTCGTCTCAGGATCAGACGTCCTTGCTGCCTGCGAGGTGGCCGGGCACGACCTGGCCCTCGACGGTGCCTCGGTCCAGGAGGCGCTCGACGGCCTGCGCCAGACCTGGCAGCAGGCCGCCGGCACCGATCCGTCGTACGACGTCGTGTCCGCGCTCATGACCGCATGGAGCGAGGCCACCCTCGGTTACCTCAACCAGCTGTCCTGCGAGGATCCGCTCACCGGGCTCTCCAGCCAGGCGCACCTGCGCAGCAGGCTCTCCGAGGTCTACCGGCTCACCGGCCCGGGCGGGGTCGCGTCGCACGCGCTCGTCGTCTTCGCGCTGGCGCCGGGCGAGGCGTCGGAGGACACGGGGGACCACTTCACCCGGGCGATGCGGCTCGCGCGTGCGGGTGAGCTGAGCCGTACGGCGTTCGCGCGCGACGAGACCGTGGCCCGCCTCGGCATCCATCGCGTCGGCATCCTGACGCGTCGCGACGAGCACCTCGGCCGACGGGTCCAGGTGCTGCGGACGCTCCTCGACCGGCTGCGCGATCCCGGTGGCGAGGAGTCCCCGGTCCGGATCTGGATCGAGGGGCTGCCGACCACCGACGTCGGTGCAGGGATGCTGCTCGACGACCTCGCCCGCGGCTGAGGACCCTCCCCTAGGGTGGACGCATGTGCGGCAGATACGCCTCCTCGCGGCAGCCCGATGACCTCATCGAGGAGTTCGAGGTGGTCGAGAGCCGCATCGCCGCGCCGCTGGCGGCCGACTACAACGTCGCGCCGACCAAGGAGGTGTACGCCGTCGTCGAGCGACCGCCGTCGCGGGAGTCGACCGAGCCACCCCGGCGCCAGCTCCGGGTCCTCACCTGGGGCCTGGTGCCGTCGTGGGCGAAGGACCCCGCGATCGGCAACCGGATGATCAACGCCCGGATGGAGACCGTCGCGGAGAAGCCGTCCTTCCGCAAGGCGTTCGCCACCCGGCGTGCGCTCCTGCCGGCCGACGGCTACTTCGAGTGGTACCCGACCGCGCAGACCAACGCCAAGGGCAAGCCCGTCAAGCAGCCCTTCTTCATCCGGCCCAAGGACGGTGGCATCCTCGCGATGGCCGGCCTCTACGAGATCTGGCGCGACCCGAGCAGGGCCGAGGACGACCCGGACCGCTTCCGCTGGACGTGCACGGTGCTCACCACGGAGGCCGAGGACGACCTCGGCCACATCCACGACCGGATGCCGCTCATGGTCGAGCGCGAGCGCTGGCACGAGTGGCTCGACCCGACCACGCCCGGCGACACCGGACTGCTGGTGCCCGCGGCTCCCGGCCGGCTCGAGGCGTACGCCGTCCCCACGCTCGTCAGCAACGTGCGCAACAACGGACCCGAGCTCGTCGAGCCGCTGGAGGCCACCACATGAAGGCATGCCCGTGAAGAAGGCGACGATCCGGACGGTCGACACCCCGCACGGCGAGGGCAGGCTCCACACGCGTCGCGCGACCAGCCCGATCGCGACGCTGCTGCTGAGCCACGGCGCCGGCGGCGGCGTGGACGCGCGCGACCTGTGGGCGCTCGCCGACGCCCTGCCCGCGCAGGGCGTGTCGGTCGTGCTGTTCGAGCAGCCCTGGCGGGTCGCCGGTCGCAAGGTGGCGACACCACCGGCGAGCCTCGACGCCGGGCTCACGCGTGCCGCCGACGTGATGCGCGTGCGCACGCCGCTGGTCGTCGGCGGCCGCTCGGCCGGCGCCCGCTCGGCGGCGCGCACCGCCCGTGCCCTCGGTGCCACCGGCTGCCTCGCCCTGTCCTTCCCGCTGCACCAGCCCGGGAGGACCGAGGCGACCCGGCTGCCCGAGCTCCGCGCGGTCGGCCTTCCCACCCTGGTCGTGCAGGGCGAGCGCGACCCGATGGGTCGTCCCGAGGAGTTCCCGGGCGACCTCGACCACGTCGACCTCACCGTCGTGCCGGGCGGCGACCACGGTCTCAAGGTGCCCGCGCGGGGCGAGGTCAGCCAGGCCGAGGCCATGGGGATCGTCGTCGAGTCGACCCTCGAGTGGCTGGTGCGTGAAGTCGTCGGGAATCCCTCGGGGAGGTGAGGTGTTGGGGCCAGTGTGCAGACACTGACCCTCGAACGCCCCCGCGCGGCGCAGCGCGGTGAATCGCCTGCACCCACAGCGGTATCGTGGGAGGCGATGACTGAATCCCTCAACGACCCCATCGAGGTCGAGATCGACGTCGCGGACGAGTCCACCGACGATCGTTCCGCGCGCTTCGAGCGCGATGCCCTTCCGTTCCTCGACCAGCTCTACGGCGCGGCGATGCGGATGACCCGCAACCCCGCCGACGCCGAGGACCTCGTCCAGGAGACGTTCGCGAAGGCCTACAGCGCCTTCCACCAGTTCAAGCCCGGCACCAACCTCAAGGCCTGGCTCTACCGGATCCTGACGAACACCTACATCAACTCCTACCGCAAGAAGCAGCGCCAGCCGCAGCAGTCGATGTCCGAGGACGTCGAGGATTGGCAGCTCGCCCGCGCGGAGTCGCACTCCTCGACCGGGCTCCGCTCGGCGGAGATGGAGGCGCTCGAGCACCTGCCCGACTCCGAGGTCAAGGACGCGCTCCAGCGCCTGCCCGAGGAGTTCCGCCTCGCGGTCTACCTCGCCGACGTCGAGGGATTCCCCTACAAGGAGATCGCCGAGATCATGGACACGCCGATCGGCACCGTGATGTCGCGGCTGCACCGGGGCCGCCGCCAGCTGCGCGACATGCTCGCCGACTACGTGCGGACCAACGACCTCCTGCCCGCCTCCGCACTGCCGGGCACTGGTGAGGGGAGCGCGTCGTGAGCACGCACGAGCACGGCCGCGACGACTGCGTCGACTACATCGAGCGGATCGTCTACTTCATCGACAACGAGCTCGACCAGGCCGACTGCGCCGTCGTCGAGATGCACCTGCGCGAGTGCGGGCCCTGCCTCGAGCGCCACGACCTCCAGAAGGCCGTGAAGCAGCTCGTCCAGCGGTCCTGCTCGGAGGCGGCACCGGAGTCGCTGCGCGACCGCGTACGCCTTCAGCTGCGCGAGGTCCGCGTCCAGATCACCGAGGGCGGGTCCTGACCCGTCCGCACCGTCCGCGGACCCGATTAGCCCCGCCCGGGGTCATTTGAGACACTGCTCCGAGCACCGAATCCAGGAGGACCACCATGGGCAAGACCGGACGCAAGCGCCGCGCGCGCAAGAAGAAGGGCGCGAACCACGGCAAGCGCCCCAACGCCTGATCCGTCTCTGACGCATCACGCCGCCGAAGTCCCCGCCAGTGGCGGGGACTTTTGCACGTCTACAGCCTGCTCATGAAGCGCTCCGCGTCGACGACCACGCGGGTGATCTCGCCCGCGGCGAGCACCTTGCCGGAGGTCGTGTCGCGGGCACTCACCGTGAAGCGGTGGAGCCGGCCGTCCTCGTAGGCGCTCGAGGCCGACACCTCCACCTCGGCGCCGACCGGGCTGGCGGCGAGGTGCTCGACCTGGACGCGGGTGCCGACGCTGGTCGACCCCTCGGTCAGCACCGGCTCGAGGCTGGCGCAGGTCGCGGCCTCGAGCCAGGCGAGGAGGCGGGGCGTGCCGAGCACCGGCAGCGAGCCGCTGCCGACGGCTGCCGCGGTGTCGTCGTCGCCGACGACGAAGGTCAGCGTGGCGGGCTCGGTCTGCGGCATGGGCGGGCCTCTCGGGGGAAATCTGCGGGAGTGGGGCAACCTGTCGGACACCGACACGTCTACCAGACATGAGCACGCGGACCACGACGACGAGGACGGGGGTCGGGACCGGCATGGAGCCAACGGTCGACATCACCGACCTGTACGCCGCCCACCGGCTGCAGCTGGTCCGGCTGGCGGTGCTGCTCGTCGACGACTTCGCCTCGGCCGAGGACGTCGTGCAGGACGCCTTCGCCGCCCTGGCGCGCAGGCCCGACGCGGTCCAGGACCCGTCGAAGGCGCTGGCCTACCTCCGGGTCTCGGTGGTCAACACCGCGCGGTCCGCGCTGCGGCGACGGCGGACGGCGCGGGCGTACTCACCACCCGACGACGTCGCCCCACCCGGGCCCGAGGACGCTGCCGTGCTGGCGGAGGAGCACCGCGAGGTGATCGCGGCGCTCCACACCCTGGCCCCGCGGCAGCGTGAGGTGCTGGTGCTGCGCTACTGGTCGAACCTGTCCGAGGCCGAGATCGCCCGGACGCTCGGCATCAGCCAGGGCACCGTGAAGTCGACCGCCAGCCGCGCGCTGGTGGCACTGGAGAAGAGCATGACGAAGGCCGCCTCGGCCGCGACCTCGGGGAAGGAGGAGCGATGAGCACCACGCAGGAGACGCCGGGGACGGCGGAGATGGAGGCGCGGCTGCGGGCCGCGCTGGGAGCCCGGGCCGAGCTCGTACGACCCGAGGACCTCGCGCCGATCGCGCCGGTGGTGCCGCTCCGGCCCCGCTGGCAGTCGCCGTGGGCGTTGCTCGCGACCGCCGCGGTCGTGCTGCTCGTCCTCGGTGCGGTCTTCCAGGGCGTCACCGGTGGGCCGAGGTCCGACGAGATCGCTCCGCAACCCGACCCGCGGACGCTCGAGCAGACACCCGAGCTGCCGGCGGACGTCGGGCGCGACTGGACGCTCGACGACAGCACCGAGCCCGCCCGGGTCGACCTGGACGGCGACGGCACCCGCGAGCGCGTGGAGCTCCTGACCGAGCCGACCTCGGACGACGACGGCCGGATCCGCCTCCAGGCGACGCTGAGCAGCACGGGTGATCAGGCCTACGGAGTCGTGGAGCTCGGCACCACGGGCGTCGTGGGCATCCAGGGGGCGATCGACGCCGACGGCGACGGCGACCAGGAGCTGGTGGTCTTCGCGAACACCCTGGAGGGTCCGGTCACCTCCTTCGCCCCGGCCGTCCTGGACCTGCGCGACGGGCTGCTGGTGCAAGTGGTGCCGGAGGGCGACGGCTCGCTGCTCGTCGGTGGGTACGTCGCGGTGCCGGGGTCGGAGACGCCGTACTACGACCTGGTGCACACCCAGTCGTTCTACATCGAGGACGGCACCCTCGTGTCGACCCGCTCGGTCGACACGTACGCCCGGTCGCTGTCCACGATGCAGGCCCTCGTGCCCGAGACGGTCGTCTCGGACCGGTACGAGTGGTCGCTCGACGACGACGGCGTGCTCCGACCGGGCGAGCCCACCTGCGTGTACCGCGAGCCCGAGGGTCAGGCGATGCCGTGCACGTCCGACACCCGGGCGGACCTGCCGTACGTCACCTCCGAGTCGACCGACACGATCGGCGTGGGGGAGCAGGTGGCCCTCGAGGACGGCGGCCTGGGCTACAGCGCCCGGCTCGAGGACGGCGACCCGCCCACGCTCGTCGTGGACGGCCCCGGCGCGGACGGCGACGTCTTCGCCGTCGACGTGCCCGACCCGCGCATCCACACGACCAGCCCGACCGACCTGGGGTCGGACCAGGGCGCGTCGCTCCTCGTCACCTCGGCGTCCGACCCCGACGCGATGCAGGTGGTCGTGCAGGCTCCCGACCGAGCGGGGCTGATGGCGCTCGACCCGGTCGGGGACGTCACCCTCGGCACCGGCACCTCCGCCGACGGGCGCGCCTACCGGTCCTGGCTGACCGGGGGCGGGCTGCTGGTCACGGTCGTGGAGGCCGAGGACGGGGCGTGGGAGGCCTGGCGCTGGACGCGGGTCGGAGACCAGGAGATGGCCGCGCTGCCGTGGGGCGAGATCTGCTTCGACGACGTCCAGGACCCGGCGACGGGTCGGGCCTGCTGAGTCAGAACGACTTGCGGAAGGCCAGCAGGTCGACTCCGGGCATCGGCGACCAGTCGCGATCGGGGTCGCGCTCGTAGCCGAGCCGCGCATAGACCCGGTGGGCGCTGGTCATCTCGGCCAGCGAGGACAGCGCCATCCCGACGGCCCCGTGCTCGCGGGCACGCTCCTCGCACAGCCGCGCCAGCGCCGTACCGGCTCCGGCCCCCTGCGCTGCCGGGTCGACGGCGAGCATCCGGAACTCGCCCTCGTCGTCGCGCCCGATCTCGCGCCACGGCGAGCCGGGCACGCAGGACGTCACCAGGCCGAGGAGCCGGTCGCCCTCGACAGCCACCCACACCTCCGCCTCGGCGTCGCGGGTCGCCACGTCGCGGAGCCGGTCGCGGTAGTCGTCCTCGGCCCCGCCGAGGAAGGGCTCGTAGGCCGCGACGCACACCTCCCCGGCCGCGGCGTGCTCCTCCGGTCGGATGCGGCGCAGCTCCACCGGCTCAGATCCCGAAGGTGTTGCGTGGGTAGGCCTCGTTGACGTCGGTGATCACGTTGACCAGGTAGGGCACGCCGGCGGCGTACGCGCGGTCGAGCGCCGGGCCGATCTGCTTCGGGTCGGTCACGGTCTCGCCGGCGCCGCCGAGCGCCTTGACCACGTCGTCGTACGGCGTGCGCTGGGCGAGGTCGGCGACCACGTCGTAGCCGTAGAGCATCTGCATCGGGCCCTTCTCCAGGCCCCACGCGGAGTTGTTGCCCATCACCATCACGACCGGGAGGTCGTGGCGCACGAGGGTGTCGACGTCCATCAGCGAGAAGCCCGCGGCGCCGTCGCCGAGCAGCAGGGTGACCTGCGCGCTCGGGCGGGCGATGCGGGCGGCGATCGCCGCGCCGAGGCCGGCACCGAGGCAGCCGTAGGGGCCCGGGTCGAGCCAGCCGCCGGGGCGCTTCGGCTCGACGTACTTCCCGGCGAAGGACACGAAGTCGCCGCCGTCGCCGATGACCACCGAGTCGTCGGCCAGCCGCGGCACGAGCTCGCCGTAGATGCGGGCGGGGTGGATCGGGTCGGCCTCGGCGGTGAGCAGGGCGGCGTCGCGCTCGACGGCCGCCCTGACCTGGTCGGCGAGCTCGTCGGACCATGCCCGCCAGTCGGGCTTGCTCCCGCGCTCGATCGCGGCCTGGAGGCCGTCGAGGACGGTCGTCAGGTCGCCACCGACGGACGCGGCGAGCTCGGCGTGGCCGGAGACCTGGCCGGGGGAGTCGGCGACGTGGACCACCCGGGCGTCCCCGAAGACGCCGTAGCCGAGGCGGAAGTCCAGCGGCGTGCCGACCACCACGACGAGGTCGGCGCCGGAGAGTGCGGCCTTGCGGGCCTTGGTGACGAGCGAGCGGTGGCCGCCCGGGATGACGCCGCGCCCCATGCCGTTGGTCAGCGTCGGGACGCCGAGGTCCTCGACGAACCGCAGGGCCGCCTCCTCGGCGTGGTCGGCCCAGACGTCGGTGCCGAGGATCAGCACCGGTCGCTGCGCCTCGGCGAGGAGGCGGGCGACGCCCTCGATCGCGGCGGGGTCGGGCTCGACCCGGGTGCCCGTCCCGGACGCGGCCGCGCCGGTCGAGGAGTTGAAGAACTCGTCCATCGGCACGTCGACGAAGACCGGACCGCGGTGGCTGGAGCGGGCGAGGGTGAACGCCTCGTCCATCCCGCCGGCGACGTCGGCGGCGGTCATCAGCGTCTTCGCCGACTTGGCGACCGGAGCGATGATCGGCGGCTGGTCGAGCTCCTGGAGCGAGCCGGTGCCCCAGCGGCCCTGGGGTGCCCGACCGCCGACGACGACCATCGGCGATCCGGCGAACTGGGCCTGCGCGATCGCGCTGATGCCGTTCGTGACGCCGGGGCCCGCGGTGAGCACCGCGAGGCCCGGCACGCGGGTGAGCTTGCCGGTCGCCTCGGCGGCGAACGCGGCGGTCTGCTCGTGGCGCACGTCGAGGAGCCGCATCTGCGGGTCGGCCTTGACCGCGCCGTCGTACATCGGGAACACGTGGGCGCCCGAGAGGGTGAACATGGTCTCCACGCCGTGGGCGCGGGCGACGCTGACGGCCAGCTCGCCGCTGTGGCCTGTGATCTCAGTCTCGCTCATGCCCGCAGGCTAGCGCGTGCCTACTTGCAAGTAGGGAGCGTTGGTGGCGCGCAGCGCGTCGATCACGACCAGGAGCAGGTCGGGGCGCACGGTCGGCGGCTCGGGCGCGAGCGAGAGGTGCACGAACAGCGCCCGCAGGAGTCCCTGGGCGCCGGACGTGGGCGCGAAGGGGTCACCGGCGGCGCCGGGACCGTAGGCGTTCGCGGCCGCGCCGATGCGGTGCACCCACGGCTCGAGGACCTCGGTGCCGAGCGTGTTGCGGCGCAGGATCCGCATCGCCGCGGCGGCGATGCGGTCGGCCTCGCCGGAGACGAGGGGCTGGTCGGGCGGCTGCTGGACGGCGCGCTCGGCGAGGACGTCGAGGAGCACCGCGTGCTCGGCCCCGGCGAGGTGCGGTGAGCCGGCGAGGGCACCGATCGTGTCGGCGCCGTGGGCGATCGCGTGGGCCCAGCCCTTGTTGGGGACGAAGCCACGGGCGTCGACCTCGCTGAGGAACCACACCGCGATCCGGTCACCCCAGTCGAGGACCTTGGCGCCGGACAGCAGGTGGTGGAAGTTGTTGCGCTCGAGGCACTCGGCGAGGATGAGGGCGCTGAAGCTGCGCCGGAAGACCGTGTCGGTGCCGCTCTCGCCGAGCCCGACCGCCAGCCCCGCGACCATCCCGTCGCCCAGCCCGGCCAGCAGGTCGTCGTAGACGCCGCGCTCGATCCAGGTCGCCAGCGCCGGGTAGGCCGTGCCGTCGCGGACCTCCGGCCGGGTCGACCCGAGCATCGTGGTGAGCTCGGCGGTCAGGTCGTCCAGCGGCCTGTCCGACGGGACCTCGAACCCGGCTGCCTGCACCTGGTTCCAGTACCCGAGCGTCATGTCGGCCATCCTGCCAGCCGACCCCGACACCGACCCAGTCGAGCCCTAGGCTGACCGGGTGCCCTCCCTCCACGAGCTCGTGAGAGCCCACACCGACCTCGTCGAGGACGACGTCTCGTGGCTCCAGCTGCTCATGGCCGACTGGCAGATCCTCGCCGACCTCTCCTTCGCCGACCTCGTGCTGTGGCTGCCCGACCGCGAGGGGAAGGGCTACTGGGCCGGCGGCCAGATGCGCCCGACGACCGGTCCCACGGCGCTCGTCGACGACGTGCTCGGCACGTTCATCCCGGCCGGGCGGCGCCGGATGCTCGACGAGGCGTTCGCCACCGGCCGGCTGGTGCGGGAGGGCGATCCCGAGTGGCGCGACGACGTGCCGGTGCGGGTGGAGGTGATCCCCGTGCGCCGCGCGGGCCGGGTGATCGCGATGATCGCGCGCAACACCAACCTGCTCGGCGTCCGCACTCCCAGCCGGCTCGAGCTCAGCTACCTCCAGACCGCCGCCGAGCTCACCCAGATGATCGCGGCCGGCTACTTCCCGCTCTCGGACCAGCGCAGCGACCACGCCGACTCACCCCGCGTGGGCGACGGCTTCGTGCGACTCGACGCGGCCGGGCGCGTCGTCTACGCGAGCCCCAACGGCCTGTCGGCCTACCGGCGCCTCGGCCTGCAGGGCGACCTCGCCGGCCTCGTGCTCACCGAGCTCACCCGTGACCTGGTGCCGGTCCGGAAGCGGCCGGACGAGGAGACCCTGAGCGCGGTGCTGGGCGGCCGTGACGGCCGGGCGACGGAGGTCGGCACCGACGAGGTGACCCTGATAGTGCGCAGCATCCCCCTCCGGCCGCAGGGCGACCGCAGCGGTGCGCTCCTCCTGGTCCGCGACGTCACCGAGCTCCGGCGCCGCGACCGCGAGCTCGTCACCAAGGACGTCACCATCCGCGAGATCCACCACCGGGTGAAGAACAACCTCCAGACCGTGGCGGCGCTGCTGCGCCTGCAGGCACGGCGTACGGACGCCGAGGACGCCAAGGCCGCGCTCGAGGAGGCCGTACGACGCGTCGGCTCGATCGCGATCGTGCACGAGACGCTCAGCCACGCCGTCGAGGAGACGGTCGACTTCGACGACATCGCCGACCGGCTCGGCGCGATGGTCGTCGACGTCAGCGGCGTCGAGGTGCCGGTGCGCGTCGTCCGCGAGGGGTCCTTCGGCAAGCTGCCGTCCGAGGCGGCCACCCCGCTCGCGATGGTGCTCACCGAGGTGCTGCAGAACGCGATCGAGCACGGCTACGCGGGCGTGCCCGACGGCACGACCGGACGGGTCGTGGTGACCGCACGCCGGATCGTCGGGCGGCTCCACGTCGTCGTCGAGGACGACGGCCGCGGACTGCCCGACGACTTCGACCTCGACGGGTCGACCCAGCTGGGCCTGTCGATCGTGCGCACGCTCGTCGAGTCCGAGCTGGCGGGCGTGCTCGAGATCGGTCCCGGGACCCGGGGCGCCCGGGTGCAGGCGGACCTGCCGATCGACTAGGCGGTGCGGATGCGGGCCCGGGCGTTGCGGCGCTTCAGTGCGCGACGCTCGTCCTCGCTGAGGCCGCCCCACACACCGTGGTCCTGCCCGGCCTCCAGAGCCCAGGCGAGACACTGCTCGCGCACGTCGCATCGTCGGCACACCTGCTTGGCCTCTTCGATCTGGAGGATCGCGGGTCCGGTGTTGCCGATTGGGAAGAACAGCTCAGGGTCCTCGTCGAGGCATGCCGAGCGACTGCGCCAATCCATGGGGTGGGGGATCCCTCTTTCTCAGTTCACAGGCGGGTGCTGTTTCGGACAATCAGCTCAGCCCGGGCGCACAGAAGCGCAGCGACCAGACTGGCAAGACTTGAACGTTCACACAACCCCAAACAATGGTCGTGTCGGTCACAACTACTCTGGGACAGTGCCCGTTACGCCTTCGGTTGATCCCCCAGCCGCACACCATACAACCCCGCCCCCACTCCTCCTGGCCGCCGCACTGACGGCGCTGGAGGCCCTGGTGCTCCTGGGCCTCGGCGTGCTGGAGCTCGCGCACCTGCGCTCGATCCGCCTGACGATGGGGGTGACCACGAGCATCTTCTTCCTCGGCGCCGCTGCCGCGCTGGCCTGGTGTGCCTGGGCGTTGTGGGGCGTACGCCGCTGGGCGCGAGGTCCGGTCGTGATGGTCCAGCTGATCCAGCTCGGGCTCGCGTGGAACCTCTGGGCCGGTCCGACCCGGCTCGCCTCGGCCGTGCTCGCGGTGGTGGCGATCGCGGTCGTCGTCGGTCTCGTCCACCCGGCCAGCACCCGCGCGCTCGAGGCGGCCGAGGAGGTGGGCTGATGGCCGGCCTCGCGCACGTGCGCCCGGTCCGGCCCGGCGACGAGCGGGAGTGGCGTCGGCTGTTCGCGGGCTACCGGGAGTTCTACGAGCTCCCGGCCGACGACGACGTGGTCGACCGGGTGTGGGGCTGGCTGCACGACGACGGGGTCGAGGTGCAGGGACTGGTCGCCGAGGTCGACGGCGTGCTCGTCGGACTGGCCCACCACCGCGCACGGCCGGTCGGTGGTCCGCTGGATCACGGCCGAGGACAACCACGTCGCCCGCTCGATGTACGACTCGATGGCCGACGCGACCCGCTGGGTGACGTACGACCGACGGCCCTGAGGCGGGCTCAGTCCGCCTCGAGGGACGTGCGCAGCTGCGCGAGGGTGCGGGTCAGCAGCCGGGAGACGTGCATCTGGGAGACGCCGATCTCCTCCGCGATCTGCGACTGGGTCATGTTCTTGAAGAAGCGCAGCAGCAGGATCCGCTTCTCGCGCTCGCCGAGGCCCTCGAGGAGCGGCTTGATCGACTCACGGATCTCGACGTGCTCGATGTTGGCGTCCTCCACGCCGAGGCTCGCGATCATCGCGGGCGGGCCGTCGTCGTTGTCGTCGGAGGCGTCGAGGGAGAGCGTCGCGTAGGCGTGCGAGGACTCGATGCCCTCCATGATCTCCTCGACCGAGCAGCCGATGACCTCGGCCAGCTCGCGCGGGGTGGGGGAGCGGCCGAGCTTCTGGGTCAGCTCGCCCGTCGCCCCGCCGATCTGCATGCGGAGCTCCTGGAGCCGGCGCGGGACGCGGATGGCCCAGCCCTTGTCGCGGAAGTGGCGCTTGATCTCGCCGATCACGGTGGGGGTGGCGTAGGTGGAGAACTCGACGCCGCGATCGGTCTCGAAGCGGTCGACGGCCTTGATCAGCCCGATCGTGCCGACCTGGACGAGGTCCTCGAAGGGCTCGCCCCGGTTGCGGAACCGGCGCGCGCAGTGCTCGACCAGGGACAGGTGCAGGTGCACGAGGTCGTCGCGCGCCATCGAGCGCCGGGCGTCGCCGGCCTCCTCGTCGCGCAGCACCGAGAACAGCTCCGCGCTGCGGGCGCGCACGTGGTCGAGGTGGGTGGGCACGACGTCGTCGAGCCCCTCCTCCTCGGCAGCCCCCGCTGCCACGTGGTCCTGCGCTTCCCCCGTGTCGTTGCTCATGTCAGAGCTCTGCACCCGTCATTCCCGCCGCGACCGCCGAGGAGACCGTGAAGCGGACGCGGAAGCGTCCGTCCTCGGGTCCCGCCGACGCGTCCTGCGCCATCGTGTCGAGCACCTGCCAGGCGAAGCTCTCGGTGTCGAGCTCGGGGTCGTCCATCGCCTCGGTCTCGAGGGACACCGTCATCGTGCCCCGGCCGAACCAGAAGTGGGCGACCAGGTCGGTGCCGGGGTCGGCGGCCGGGATGACGAGCGCGGACGCCTCGCCGATCGCGATCCGGAGGTCCTCGATGTCGTCGATGGTGAAGTCCAGCCGCGCGGCCAGGCCCGCAGCCGTCGTGCGGACGATGGTGGCGTAGGCGCCCTCTGCCGGAAGTCGGAGCTCGACGTCGGCGCGGCCCCTGTGGTCTTCTGCCATCTGCCTCAACGTCTCCGTCCTCCGAGCCTGGTCAATGGCCCACACCCTAGGTCATACGACACCGGGCCCGGGCGCCACAGGCGTGGCGGCCGGGCCCGGTGACGGGACGAGGAGGGGCTGAGCCTGCTCAGGCCTTCTTCGTCTCCACGTAGGCGAGCGTCAACGGACATTGGTGGCTGTCGAGGGCCTCCCACTGCTGACCTGCACGGGAGTCATTGGTCAATGGTGATCGAGCTGGATACTCGGTGGCCCTCTTGCGGACTCTGTGCGGACTCACGACCCACCTCGCCGGCCGCGGCAATAGCGGTCCGGACATGAAACAGCCCCGGTGCTGGAACACCGGGGCCAAGGTCCCTCTGGAAAGGGCAAGCAATGTCTGAGCAGAACGGTACTACAAGCGCGCCCGAACGCGCTACCTATCCCGGACTCTTCGACCTCGTCATCGAGCGACGTCAAGCGGCTTGGGACGCAGGGCTCTACTACGACCCGTGGACCGACCTGACGCGTCGCACTGGCGTGAACCTCGAGTTCCGCAATGGCGGGCCGTATGAAGACTGGAAGGACCCGTGGGGTCTGACGAACTTCAACGACCTTGACGTCACTCTCAGGTTCGGCCTGACGGAGTGGCAGCTTCGATCGACGCTGGCGCACGAGCTCGTTCACCTCGACCGCGGGCCGCGGGCCGACCACACCTCGGAAGCGGTCGACGAGAACCGCACCAACAGGCTGGCAGCGCAGCGCATGATCGACCCGGTGGTCTTCGACAAGATCATGGAGCTGGGCAACGGAAAGCCGAACCGCTGGGTGATCAACCACGCGCTCGGAGTCGACCTCGGACTCTTCCGGCACTACCGAGGATGGAGGAAGACCTGCAAGGAGTCCACTGCCATGAAGGCGTTCGAGGCGTCCCGCACGAAGACGCCGTGGCCCGCGCCCTGGGTCTACAAACTGGTCCAGAAGCACCCCGGTAACTGGCCCTACATGGAGAACGCAATCGCTGCGGCGGAAAGCGCGGCACGGGCATGAGCCGGACGACGACAACCACGGTGTCGATCACCTGCCCGCACTGGTGCAGGATCGAGCCCCAGGCGCACGCCGACGACCTGTGGAACCAAGGCGGCGTGCTGGTGCATCACATGCCGGAGATCCGCATCAACGACGCGGGTGGCTTCGAGCAGGCGGGAAGCGACACGCTGCCGGCCGCGGAGTTCTCCATCGGCATGACGTCGCTGTCCACGCCGGGGGGTCGTTTGCAGGGCTCCTCGGTGATCTACCTCGACGGGCACGAGGTGACCGTTGACCAAGCAGAGCAAATCGCCGCGGCGCTGCTCGAGGTCATCGCGCTGGCGAAGGCGCCTTAGTAAGACGGCAGCGGCCGGGTGCTCTTGGGAAGCTCCTGGCCGCTGCCTATGGAACCGCTGTTCGGGAGGAACGTCGGAACCGTGACCACATCATTGCAGTCCGATCTAAGGTGCGTATTCATGACGGGGAAGTTGGCGGCACTCGTGCTGGCCGTGACCATGCTGACCGCGGCGCCGGCAGCCGCAGGCGATCCGTGGCCCGATGGGCTGCCGTGGTCGACGAGCCACATGGGGTCAGGCGCGAAGTGCGCCAGCGGGTGGGAGCAGCGACAGCTCGAGGTCGACCTCAGCCGTGCCGACGTCGAGGAGCTTCTCGACGGCCCAGGCCGCGCGTTCCCAGGCAAGCCGAACGAGCGTTACTACCGCCCGTGCAACCGTTCGTGGCACAAGGGGCAGGTCGTCATCATCTACAAGCGCGACCGCCTGTGGAACTCTTTCAAGGTCGTCACGCCCAGCTCGATCAACGAGGTGCCCTACGCCTGAGGGTAAGTTGCTGGACATGACCGACGAGCCTCAGATGTACATCAACGCACTCGCTGACGGCGGACCGATCCATGGCGGGTCGATCAACTTCGCAGCCCCGCCTCCCGGCGCCGGCGTTATGCGCGGAGCGGGTTTCCTCATCAACGTGGATGACACCCAGCACGAGTACACGCTCCGCTTCTTGGATGGGCCCCCTTTTCAGAAGTGGGAGTACCGCGGCGTCACCGTTGAGATGCCCGCGGACATCGTCGACCGTTAGGCCACTCGAGCTCTACGGCGACGAGCAGCGTTGCGCAGGCAGACGCGGCACAAGGTGTGATCCCGGGTCTTGCTCTGATATCCATGCTCGTCGAGGTCGTGACCGTAGGAGCACTTGCCGTCAGCTCGCTTGCGAGGGCCAACGGGGGTCTCCGGAGCCAGCCACAGCGCATTGATCTTGCGCCTGACCCGCATCAGTCGCGTAGTGAAAGTGGTGCGTGTCAGGCAGAGAGCTTCTGCCGCAGCGGCGTGGTTCCCAAATGCCGCCAAAGTGGCGATGACGTCGTACTCCTCGGCCGTGAGCGCACCCAGCACTTGTCCTAGGGCAACCCTCTCCTCTACCTGCTCGGAGAAGCTTCCAGAGCCGGCGACAGCACGCCAGTAGATAGCGAAGTGCGGGGCCCACTCGTCTCGCTCAAGCTTCCGGTAACTCAACTTGCCGTGGTGCCTCTGGACGTCGGTCGCTTCCTGGCTGATCGCTGTAAAGCCGATCTGCCCTAAATTCTCGGGACGTTCGTCGCTGGCGTAGATCGCCTCGACGATCGCCATCCACGCAATGTCCTTGCGCTCGTCGTAGCCCAGCATCGGCGCCTTTGCCCGCGAGGCAGCGATGCGTGCCGCCCTGTCGACGTCGGCCATCGTGAAGCCGTGGGCGAGTTCTGCGGTGTTGGCAACGAGGCTCATGCGCTCACCACGGCCACGGCCGGCTGCTGCTGTGGAATCGGGATAGTGGCGGATCGGGAGTAGCCGACGGTCACAAGCCATCCTTCCGGTGTGATGTCGTGTGCGATCGAGGTCACCCGCTGGTTCTCGTCGACGGCCTTGGCTGTGTTCTTGACGCGGTGCAGGTCGTAGAGATCCACGAACGCGCGGGCAACCCGGTGTGCGTCCGTCCTGATGGGGAGCACGACAGAGTTGGGCGTGATCTTGGGCGTGGCATTGGCGGCAAACACGGCGGCGGCGATGGTGTTGAGCCCACCTCGGTTCAAGAAGGTGGTGGCCAGCATCGTGAAGTCGCGGTGCCTGCGGCCCCAGGTGGTGATCGAGTTCACGGAGACCCGCGTCTCGGTGAGGTCTTCCTGCATCTGGTTGTCGGTGTAGCTCCAGTTCAGGAGCTTGATCGCCAGCGAGTTGATGACGCGGCCTACGTCGAACGAGAGGTCGACACTGGAGTACATGGATTCGTCGATGGTGACCGCGGTGCCGGCGAGCGTGGAGCGGACGCGGAGGACGCCAAGGCGGTCGATCCACGCGTAGCCCGACACGCTGTCTCGCGTCAGGGCCACTTGGTCGGCCGCTGAGGCGTTGTCGTTGATCGCTCGGTAGGTGGCGGTTGCGACGTGACCCGCGATTTCATCGCAGTCCCAAGGCACGGGCATGGCGTCGGTGATGCCCGATCCCTCGAGCACCCAAGGCAGCAGGTTCACTGCGTCAACGCTGTAGCGCCGCTGGATGGCGCTGAGGGCCTGCATGGCGTCGACCGCGGTGAGCTCGATCTTGCAGTGCAGAGGGTCGGTGGGCTTCCTGCGGGGCACGTCGTAGGACACGTCAGCGGTCTGGACGGTGCCGGTGAAGATGGGTTCGAACGTTCCTGATGTCGCCCCGTTGAGTGCGGTGAGGCGGACCTTGCGACCGGGGCGCAGGGTTGCCGTCGTGGACGGGTCGAGCGCCGAGTTGCGAATCGTGGCCGTGAGGGTGCCCAGGTCGAACTCTTCTCGCCGCACCTGGATGGCGTTGTAGGTGCTGCTCAGCACGTTCGTCCAGAGCACGTTGGGCGCTGCGGCATTGGCCAGCATCGAGGCATCAGAGAGTGAGCCGCTCTGCGAAGAGAAGACGCGCACGTTGCGGACGGCGAAGGCCGATCCAGTGGATGGGTAGGGGTGGGTGAAGTCGGCCTTGGTGACCTGGAATGTGAGCGCGCCGAACACCGCGCCGGCGGGGACGGTGCGAGCCGCAGTCCAGTAGTTGGTGCTGGGGATGGTGATGTTGTCCTGCGGGGCGGAAGGCGTCGTGGAGTGGCCGACTCCGTTGATGTCGAACCACCAGAACTGGACGACGTAACCCGCCACGGGTGCATCTACGAGATCCCACTGTGCGCGGAGCTGCTCGCCGCCAGTGACCTTGAACATGGCCGACACGAACAGGTTGGTCGTGCCGCCGACGGTGATGTACTGGAGGGCGGGGTTGCCGCCGTAGAGCGCGTAGTTGATGCGAGAGCCGCCCGTGGTGGACAGCCACCCCCACGCCCCAAGCGTGCCGGAGGGATTGGCGATCCTGTTGACGTACTCGCCCGCGGTCGGGTCGCGCTCGACCTCGAGCTTGATCCTCGTCATGGGATCAAACATCAGTTGGTTCGTCATGCGAGCCGCCGCCCGCCGCTCTGGAAGTAAGCCTCGAGAGTCCTCTGAATCTCGCGGCCGGTCTCGGCAGGGTTGGCCGTGACGGGCACGCTGACGGTCATGTTGATGACGGTCGTGGGACCCATGCCGTAGCGGCCATTGAGAGGCACGACGGCCTCGGGTCCGGCCTCGCCGATCACGGCGAGCGTGGGCCGCGTGACGATGCCGCCGTTGGCCAGGTATGGGATGTTCGGAGTGGTGATGGAGAAGGAGTCAGGCAGCCCGGGGATCTTGTCGGGGATGTCGACGGAGAAGCTCAGGTTGTTCCACCAGCCGATCATGCGGTTGATGACGCCCTTGAACGAGTTGCCGAGGCCGTCCCACATGCCCGACGCGGCCGAGGTGATCTTGCCGCCCAGGCCGGTGATGGTGTCGATCATCGAGTGCAGCTTGCCCAGCACGCCGCCGCCCTGTGCCGAGTAGGACCCGACGATGTCGGAGACCTTGTCGCGAATGGCGTTGAACTTCTCGTTCAGCGTGGTGATGGCGTTGCGGATGGCGGGACCAGCAGTGCCGGTGAACCAGTCGACCACCTTCCCGATGACCGCCTGCACCTTGTCCCACACCGCGTTGACGATGTTCCGGAAGGTCTCGTTCTTCTTGTAGAGGAGCACGAAGCCAGCGGCGAGAAGCGCAGCGCCGGCGATGATGAGCCCGATGGGTCCAAGGGCGAATCGGATGGCTACGCCCAGTGCCCGCTTCGCCGCCGCAAGTCCGTTGGTGGCGACCGTCGCCGCCTTCTGTAGTCCCGGGATCTTCTCCGTGGCCAGGTTGAGCAGGTCCGAGGCACCCGTGACACCCATGATCGCGGCCGAGGCGGTCTCCATCTTGGCCGCTGTGCCCTCGGAGATGAGCCCTGTGGCCTCGAGCGCGCCGGCAAGGTCTCCGAGGCCACCTGCGGCCTGCGACGAAGCCGAGGCGGTGGCGTCTGCGCCAGCCGCGGCGGTCGAGAATGCGCTGTCGATCCGGTCACCCGACGTCCTGGCCTGAGCTGCCGCCGAGTCCATGGCCGTTTCGGCCTGCGACAGGCTCGAACGCAGGTCGGAGGTGTCGGCCAGGAAGGCGATCTTCACCGGTCGGGCTGCCATGGACTACTCCTTCATCTGCTCTTTGATCCGCTGCGACGCTGGTCCGTAGGCGTCTCGTTCGGCCCTGCTCATTAGGTCCCACTCGGACGGCCGAACGCCCGTCTTCATGACGAACTCCGCCTTCTCCTCGAAGGTCAGGCGGACGGCTCTTTTCCCGCGTCGTCCTCGTCGTCGTCCTCGCTGAAGTAGCCCTGGGTCTCGGCGATCGTGAGCGCCTGGACCGCCTTGTAGGCGTCGGGATCGTTCATGTTCTGGCGACGCTTGTCGACGAAGATCAGCGCGCGGAGGAAGGTGAACGGATCCGGGTTCTCGGCGTTCTCCTGGGCGTCGACCCCGAGAGCGGTGATCTTGCGCCCGAAGTGGGCAGCGATGGCGATCTCGTCGAAGCCGGTCAGGCTCTCGAACATGTCGTTGGCAGTGCTCATAGCAGTCCGTTCCTCTTGGCGATCTCTTCCCATCCCTGCTCGAGCAGCTCTGGCGCGCGCTGTTCCATCACGGCGTCGGTCTGCTCGATGGTTCGAGATGGCTTGATGTTTCGGCGGGGCCAGCCATAGATCTGTGGGCCGGCGTACTGGACTCGAGCCCTGCCCGCGGTGACGATGGCCCGACCCTTGGCGCGGTTGCCGCGCACTGAGTCGTGGAGCTTTCGAGTGGCGCCCTTGCGGATGAACCCCTGCATGACGTCGGCACCCTCGGCGGCCACCGCACCCATGGCGTCCTTGAGCTCCTCGACGTCAACGCCGGCCTTCTCGAACGCCCTGGTGGTCTCGTTCAGTCCGGCGACGTGGACGCCCATCAGGAGACCTCGTGCTTCTTCCCGTCGATGGTGTGCGCGCCGGGGGTGTCGAATACGTAGACGCCGCCAGTCACGGTCACGCGGCTGCCGTCAGGGCGCTCGACCTCGGTGCGCTCGGGCACCTCGATCTCCTGGCCGACCTCACGCTTCGGCGCGGTCATCAGAACGACCCCGTGGTCAGCTCGGTGGGCTTGGCTGCGAAGACCCAGCGGCACTCGAACGTCTGCTTGGCGGTCGTCGACGAGTTGGCGGCGCCACCGATCAGGTCGCCGTCGGGCATGATCACCGTGACGTTGCCGGAGTAGTGCGGCTCCGAGGTGCTGGCGGTGGTGTTGCCGTAGGGGTTGACCTTAACGGCGACCGAGGTGCCGGGGTTGTCCCAGAGGTAGCGCCACAGCGATCCGGTGGCGAGATCCTGCGCGGCGATGAACCGCAGGAACCACTCACGCGAGCCACCAGCCGCGGCGTCGGTGTACGAGGTGAAGTCAGAGTCTGCGGGGTCGGATCCGACCGCGCACTCGCTGACGGACGAGGTGTACTCGGTACTCCCCACCTTGACCTTGAGGAAGCGCGTCCCCAGATGTGCCATGTCCTTCTCCTGTGTCTAAGCGGCGCGAGCGCCTTCGATGATGAGTCCGTTGGTGCTGCCCCCGCCGCCGAGGACGAGGTCAGCGGGTACGACGTTGGTGATGACCAGCTCGGTGGAGATGGCTCCGAGCAGGTCGTCGAGGCGGTCGGCCAACCACTGCTCCGCAGTCCTCACGTCCTGTGGGAGCGCGAACCACACCTGCCATGTGTCGATCCAGCCGAGGCCGGAGTCGTCGCGGGCGCGGCCGTTCCACTTCACGAAGCCCGTGTACGCCTGGAGCGTCTGGCGGTACTCGGGGTAGATCGTGACGTCGAGACTGCCGGTCGCAGCCGCTGCGATGTCGTCGCGGGCGGTGAACATCAGGCCACCGGCCTGCGGCGGTACGGCGCCTCGAGCCGGCGCACCTCAGCGTCGAGGCCGCCCACCCGCGTGCTGATGCCAGTGGTGTCAGAGAGCTCGACCTGGAGCCCCAAGGCCAAGGGCCGGATGGTCAGCGTGTGAGCCACCCGTCGGCACAGGGCCTCGACGAGGTCGGCGGTGTATCCGTCCTCGGGCACCTTGACGGCCTTGAGCTGCGCAGCGGTCTCAGCGTCAAGGGCGGTGAGGATCGCGCCTTCGTTGCTGGTGGGCAACCCGGCGCTGTTGAGGTAGTCCAGCACTTCAGGGAGGCCGGGTGCGGGGACTGGCATGCTGGACTCCTCTCGGCTACTTCTTCTTGGTGGGCTTCTTCGGCTCCGGCTTGGGCGGCTTCACGTCTTCGCGAAACCGCTCGCGCCGGTCACCCTTGGCGGGGCTGGCCATCAGGCGGTGGGGTCGTAGGTGACCTGGCGGACGCCGCCGAAGTCGCTGATCGCGGTGGCGACGTAGCCCCAGATCGCGAGGTCGACGTAGGCGACGCGGTACTGGAACTCGAGGCGCTGCGGCGCGCTGTTCCACAGGTGCACGCACCCGGTGTCGATCAGGTAGCTGTTCGACGTGTTGTTGCTCGAGGCGCCGAGCGACGGGACCGGGTCGAACTCGACGCCGGCCACATCGAGGGACGTGAACCGCGCACGGGCGCCACCGTTGGCGTTGGTCGGGCCGTACATCGGCAGGAGCTTGCGGCCGGTGGAGTCCACGGCGGCAGCGAGCTTCTTGTAGAGGTTCGCGTGGGTGGCGGCGTAGTTGAACGTGTTGCCACCGGCGATGAAGTTGAGGTCGGCGATCGCGGCCTCGAGCTCGTTGACCAGGTCGTCGTCGGCCGCCGCAGTCGTGAGCGGGATGTCCGTGATGGACGCGACGTTGGCGTTCAGGATGTTGTAGGCACTGACCTCAAGGGCCGAGAAGTAGTGCTGCACCATCTTGTTCCAGATCAGGCCGGAGACCTGCGGGTTGCCGCCCTGGTCCCACACCTCGCGGGTGATCTCGACCTTGCCGGAGACCGCCGACGGGGTGACCGTCTGGTTGGTGGCGGTGAAGCTGCCCGGGGTGGGCTCGACACCCTCGACGTGAGGTGCGACGAGGTTGGCGGCGGAACCGAACTTCGGGAAGAGGAACGGCGTCATGTCCGTGATGGCGCCCTTGTGGAGGGCGTCGTAGAGCGGGGTGCGGAAGCGGCGCTCGTCGACGTACATGTCGGGACGCTGGCGGGCCGGGTTGAGCGAGGTGACGTTGCCCGTGTCGACGTCGAAGGTCGGGGTGAACATCTCCTGCATGAACGCCATGACGCGCTCGCCGGCCTCGGAGTCGTGGTCGCGGCCGTAGGAGATGAGGTCGGTGGAGAAGTCGTGCGAGCCACGGACGCCGTCGAAGCGGTAGGGGCTCTCCTCGGTGACCGTGAGGGAGGCACCGGCCGAGATGACCTCGGGGCCGCCCTGCGGGTTCGCCAGGTGGGCGAAGCCTGCGGCGATGGCGCTGGTGATCGACGCCTCGAGCGACTCCGCGGGAGCGTCGGCCTCGGGGGTCTCGATGGTGGGGCCGGTGACCGCGATGGTTGCGGTCGCGGCCATGGTGGGCTCGGTGGTGGGCGCGTCGGCCATGGTCTGTCCTTCCTGGGACATCGAAACTGAAGTGAGGCGGGAGCTGTCGAACACGGGCTGTGGGGTCATGGAGATCTCACGGAGCGGGAACTTGACGGCGTGGTGCACGCCGTTGCGGAGCTGGAACTTGACGCCTTCGCCGGGGCCGATCGAGAGGCCGTCCCACACGCCGTCCTCGGCCATCGACAGGGCCTTGTCGCCCTCGGGGCCACGGGCGACCTTGAAGGCGGCTTCGAGGCCGGCGTCGGTGTCCTTGAGCTCGAAGGCGTGGCCGACTGCCTGCGCGGCGTCATGGGCGATGTAGAGCTTCACGCGCTTCGGGTCACCCCACGTCACGGTGCCCTTGGCGAACATGAACCGCTGACCGCCCTTGACTCCCTCGACGCCGTAGGGGACGGCGAGACCGCGGATCACGCGGGTCTCGTGGTCGACGGCGAAGACGGAGCCGGTCGTGACGGCGTCCATGGTGAACTCAGGCACTGGCGGCCTCCTCGGTGTCGGCGGCGGTCTCAGGCAGCGGGTCGGGAGGCAGGCTGTCGAGGGGCTTGTCCTCGGCCTCGCGGATCTCTTCCTCGGTAAGTGCCCCGACGTCGAGGCCCAGGCGGTATGCCTCGTAGCGGCCCTTGGGGTCGGAGCGCAGGAAGGCGTCGAGGTCGAAGCGGGCTCGGTAGCCGCGCGGGCTGACGTTCGGGCTGGAGAGCGTCTGCTCGATCGCCGTCAGGTAGGGGCCGAGCGTGAAGTCGAGGAACGCCTTGCGGCGGTCGAACTGGTTGGCGTAGGTCCGGGAGGTCGTGGAGACGCCCAGCTCCTCGGGGTCGACGCCGGAGATACGGGCGATCTCGAGCACGGCGTGGTTTCGAGCCTCGGCCATCTGGAGCTGCTCAGGAGTCCAGCCGTCCCGCTTGTACCGCACACCCCACGGCACGAAGCCGGTCGTGTTGGTGCGGCGAGCGGTGGCCCAGTCGGACACGAGCGCCTGCGGGTCGTCGATCGGGTCATCCGACTCGAACCAGTCGACAGGCGGCGAACCCTCGGCGTACTTCGCGGCGGAGGAGTCCAGGCGTAGGCAGGTGCGGATGGCTCGCGCGCCGGCCGTCAGTAGTCCCTCGTTGAGGGAGTCGAAGCGGATGAGGTCGCGGTCCTCGACCCACTCAGTCGCCGAACCGGAGTGCAGGCCGCCCTTGGAGACGTACACCTTGCCGTTCTTGGCGACCGTGACCGACCTCGGGTGGAGGCGTCGGACCTTCGCCGGGTAGCCGCGCCAGTCACGCGTCAGGACGCGCCACCAGGCGACCTCCTCGAAGAGGAGATCCTCGACGGTCATCGCGATGGTGTAGGCCGGGATGCGGTCGGGCTCCGGACGCTCAAAGAGAGCCCACGGGGAGTTACGGCGGTCAGGGCCGGAGAGGTTGAGAGGCAGCCCGCCGATGGGGCCGCAGATCTTGTCGCGTGCACCCTTCACCGCGGGCACCTGGAGGGCCGACTTGCGGTCGATGCGTGGGGCTTGCGCGATGGGGTCCGCGTAGGACTCGAGGCCGAAGATCTGAGCGGGGATTGACTCGGCGTCGACAGCGAACGACGGCGGCTGCTCGGGGATGGACGCAGCGAACTCAGTGACCGGCGAGCTTCCGGTCAGCAGCCTTTTGTACCACCCCATGTATCAAGGGTAGCGCATGGTAAGGGCCAGATGGGCGAATGACCCTTACCAAGTTCAGGCAGTCTTGGGCACGACCATCCGAGAACTGCGGCCGGCGCGCTGGCGGGCTGCGGTCGCGGCCCACGCCGCAGCCTTCACTGCGTCGGCTCGTCCGGTCGACGCGAGCCTCACGCCGTCGGCGCCCGGTGTGGTGCGGACGGCGAGGAGCTGGCCCGTGAGGTGCTGACCACCGTCGTGGCGCAGGACGTCCTCGCGCAGCAGCCGGTCGACGTCGGCGACAGACTGGCCGACGCGTGCGCGCATGTCCTTCGTGCGGACCGAGCGGAACGCGGGATCGTCGGCGAGGGAGGCGCCGATGAGCAGCGCGTTGCGGTGGCCGCTGGCCTTGATGAGGTCGACAGCCGTGGCGGCGTCGTCGACCTCGAAGGCACGCACCCGCACCTCCGTGGCATCGGCAGCCCAGGCAAAGGCGACAGAGACCCCGCTGCCGAACCACGACTCGAGTGCGACGGCGTCCGGAATCGTGACGGGCATCGCTACGATTCGGCTGTTCCACACGTCGGGCTTGACCAGGGCTTCGCCCCGCTTCTTCTGGGTCTGCCTCAGGCGCCACTGGTTGAGGTACTGCGAGCGGAAGCCCTGCATCGGGTCGAGGTCGTCGAACTCCGGATCCTGCTCGCCGGCCGCGGCCTTCTCGTACTTGCTCGCCATCATCTTGGCGCGGTCCTCGGACCAGTGCGGAGAGGCCGCGCGCCAGACGATGGGGTCCGAGGGGTCGGCGTCGGCGGGTGCGCCCCAGACCAGCACCAGCGTCTCGCCGTCGTCGACCGTGAGTGCATCGAGGATGCGCCCGGGCATGAGGCTCGTGGCTCTGCGGTGTGCCGTGGAGGTGAGCACGAGCTGCGGGCTCTCGCGCTCCAGCATCGACGGCTCGAGGTCGTCGTCGATCGACGAGGGCTTGATGTCCCAGCACTCGTCAGCGTGCGCGAGGCAGGCGTCGTAGCCGGTGGTCGAGTCCTTTGAGCGGGCGACCCATCGGTTGACCTCGTCGCGCGAGATCTCCGGCTCGGTCATGCCCTTCTTGTGGTCCCATCCGTCGCGGGTGGCAGCCCACGGGTACGCCTTGCGCAGCACCTCGCGGACGATGGCCAGGTTGGCGCCCGTGTGCATGACGAGCTGCTCGTCCTCGAAGAGCTCCGGTCCGTGCTCCAGGCGCCACAGCGATGACCCGCGGAGGCGTACCGACTTGCCGATACGGCGTGGGCCCGACTCCAGAACCACGCGGAAGCACAGCGTGCCGTCGGCTCGGTGCTGGAGCTGGAGGACGAAGGCGAGCTTCTGCCAAAAGCGAAGGCGCAGGGGCTTGCCGCGCTCCTTGAGGTTGGCTTCCATCCACTCGATGGCTGCCGGCCCGTAGGACTCAACTGCCTCGGGGTGCACGGCTGAGACCCATAGCGGCGGTGCGGCGTCCTCTGGAACGTCGAGGAACGGCGTCAGCCAATTGGGCGCAGTCGCCACCAAGGTCGCCCAGTCGAGGCCCTCGCGGACCACGATCGGCTCCTCGTCAGGCCCGTGTGTGTGCACAGGAAGGATCGGAGACTGCCCGGGGGGTACGTCGTGGGGAAAACCAGCATCAACGAGCGCCTGACGTCGTGCCTTCTCGATCACCGCGGCCTGACCAGTGCCTCGTGAACACGCGTCGTGCTCGGGCTGCCAGTTGCTCGGCTCCCATGTGAGCTCTGGGTAGGCGGCACGGGACTTGATGTGCCCGACCACCCACTCGTCGCCTGTACCTACAGTGTGACCACAGCGTCCGCACGGGGCAGGCAGCCGGCCGGCGATGTAGGGCCGAGCCACCTCGGTGACAGCCCTGCCTCCCCACGCCTTCACTGGTCCCTCTCCTCGAGCAGGGCACGCAACCTCTGGATCTCCTTGCGCTGCTCGGTCAACATCCGGTTGGTGGTCTCGGCGAAGCGGCGGTGCTTTGCCTTGAGTCGGGCCAGTTGCAGGACGGTCCTATCTGGGGACACACCTACTGGCGCGTCCTGGGCGTGTTCCCCGCGTGTCCCCCTAAGGGGGAGGGACACGGGGTCACGGGGTGTCCCGGACACACTGGGGACACGGGGGGACACGGGGTCACGCGACGTCATCTACAACCCACTCCTTCAACTTGGTGTGAGGTGTGGCCTCGCTCAGGTATCCATCGAGGATGAGCTGATCGAGGGCCGAGTCGATGGTCATGGCCTTGCCCGTGACGGCAGCACGGATGAGGCGCTTGGAGAGTGGGCCGCGGTCGTTGATGACGGCCATGATCCGACCCATGTAGACGGTGGGCTGGAAGGCGTTGCTGGCCTCGTGGGGCGCCTCGACGGCCACCTCAGAGAAGCCCTCGGGGTGTGAGGTCAGCACGAGATCGCCGGCCCAGAACATGCCGCTCGAGGACGGCAGGGCGTTCTTCCTGAGCTGGCCAGGGCGATCCTTGGCGATGCGCAGGGTGGACTTGCCGGTGATCCCGACGCCGAACGGCTTGCGGTTCTCCAGGACGTAGGCAGCGCCGTCGAGGCCGTTGAGCTTGTGCACGGCGCCGATGGAGTACCTGCCGCGGTTCTCCGTGCTCTTGGCGACGTGGTCGAGGGAGACCGATGCGGCGCCGGCTGAGGCAAAGCGACGAGGCAGCATCCGACCGAACGCGGCGACGTCGGCATTGTCGTTCGGGTTCATCCCGTGCATGGTCAGGGCCTCGGTGACGCCGTCGAGCACGGCGAGGGTGGGCTTGTGGGTCCGCAGGATGTCCATCAGGTCGTCGAGGTGGATGCCTGTGCCCAAGGCGTCCTCGGGCCTGAGGTAGTGGAACCTCTCGCGAATGGCCTTGGGGTTGCCACCCAGGGTGAGCAAACGACCGACGATGCCGCCCTCGTCGTCCTCGAAGTCGAGGTAGAGCACGTGGTTGAGCGCGTCGAGCTCGTCGAGGACCGCGGACATCGCGAGCCAGGTCTTGCCGCCCTCGGACTCGCTCGAGATGGTGTGCACCTTGCCGGGGTAGAACATGCCGGCGCCGTCGGTCCTGCGTCCTACGGTCGGCTCGACGGGCTGCCAGCGACCAGAGAGGACGTCGTCGAGGTCGACTGGCTGCCATGACCTACGGAACACAGGTGATCGCTGGACACCATCAAGTGCCCCTGACGCCTCTAGCGCGCGGACGACGTCGGGGTGGGCAGCACTGAGACATTCCTCGAGTTCACCTTGGGCGATGATGGCGCTGAGGCTCTCGGGGCTCGGACGGTAGTACGGGTCGGCCCAGACGTCGTGCCAGCTCACGCATCACCCCACGGTCCTCGGCCATGGAGGGCGTCCGTCCATGCCGACACCGCTCCGGGCGTGCCGTGCACGTCAAGGTGGAGCGTGGGGATGTACTCGCGGTAGTGGTGGATCTCGGGCGTCACTGACCGTCGGTCGCCGACGAACAGGATCACGCGAGCACCCGGCTCCACGGCGTACAGGGATGTGACGACACGCCGATCGGCGTCGCGATCATCGCGCTCGAGATCGCAGTAGACCGTCGCAGAGATCACTCGCCACCACCACGACGGGCAGCGGCCATGAACAGCTCGTAGCCGGCCATGTCGCCCTTGGCCTTCGCTTCGGCCGCGAGGATGAGAGCGCGGTCCGTGGGGATGCCCTTGGCCCTGTCCGCGGCCTTGACCGCCGCAGTCGCGGTCGGATCCGCGTTGGTGTATCGCTTCACTCGCCGACCGCCTTGGCGAAGAGGCTGTCGATGTACTCCTGCACGTCGGTGCGCCTGTAGACGAGGTGTCGCCCCATTCGCCCACTGGTGGGACCGGTGCCCTGCGCGCGCCAGTACCTCAGCGTGTTTTCGCTGACGCCGAGCCAACTTGCCACGGCGTCGATGCGGAGAAGCTCGTCCATGCTCTACAACTCCTTGTTGGTGGTCACCTATGAAACGATGTTTGCATGAGTGACCCGTGGTGGGCAAGCACGGTGTAGACACACGCCAACAAAACGTTGTACGGTCGCGGAGTGACGGACATCGACGGAAACCCGCTGAGCCCCTGGGAGCGGAACTTCATCGTTCACATGGCTCGCCTGCGCGAATCCCATGGCATGACGCAGACCGACCTGGCGAAGCGGCTCCAGCCCTACGGCCTCAAGTTCCACCAGCAGACGATTCAACGTGTCGAAGCTGGCGAGCGGCCGGTGCGGCTGAACGAGGCCCACATCATCGCGAGGGTCCTGGAGTCAGATCTGAACGTCATGACCACCGATGTCGGCTCTAGCGATGCGTCTATCCGATACGCCGTGGCCGCATGCAGGACCAAGGGTGAGTCGCTGTTCTACAACCTGACCGAGGACATGAACTCGTGGCTCGACGAGTTCGACCAGCTCGCCCTCTTGATCGCGGAGCGCGACCTCTCTACCGAGCTGTCAGAGGGAACAGTCTGGGCTCTCGAATGGTGCTGGCGCATCCGGGAGGTCGCAGCGCACATGATGGACACTCGCGCGCAGCTCGGCGAGTTCGTCCTGGGCAAGTCCGACGCCGAATTGCAGGTCGAGGTACCGGCGTTCGATCTGGCTGGCGAGTGGATCGAAGTCCACCTCGACAAGACCCGTCACTTGGCGGAGATGACCCCCGCTGCGCTCATGGCGCTCTTGGAGCCCACGGATGGCTAGCATCAAGAAACGCCCCAATGGCCGGTGGCGCGCTCGCTACCGCGACGCCTCAGGCCGCGAGATTGCCAAGCACTTCGACCGCAAGGTTGACGGGCAGCAGTGGCTGGACGAGGTCACGGCATCCGTCGTCCGTGGTGACTACGTCGACCCAAAGGCGGGTCGCATCACCGTGGCGTCTTATGCGACCCAGTGGGAGTCCGTGCGCGTCCACAGTGACGGGTCGGCGCGGATCGTCGACAACGCGCTGCGCCTGCACCTCCTGCCGGCGCTCGGCGCCTACCCGCTCGCCAGCGTCCTGCCTACGCAAGTGCAGGGGTTCGTTCACGGCCTCGAGGCCAAGGGGCTGGCTCCCGGCTCGGTGCGCAACATCTACGACGTCACGGCGCGAGTGTTCGAGGCCGCGGTGTACGACCGAAAAATCCCGCGGACACCCTGCGTCAAGATCAGGTTGCCGTCGGGCGGTGGCGTCGAAGTGGTCCCGCCGACGGTTGAGGAGATCGATGCCGTGCGCGTCGAGCTGGATCCTCGCTACAGGGCTGCGTTGCTCGTGCTCTCTGGCTCTGGGCTACGCATCGGCGAGTTCCTCGGCCTCGGCATGTTCGATGTCAACTACCTAGGTCGATCGATTCGGGTTGAGCGCCAGCGACTCCAGACCAACGCGCTGGCTGACCTGAAGACCAAGGCGTCACGGCGCACCGTGCCAATCGGGCAGGTAGTCGTCGACGGCCTCACTGAGCACCTACGCGAGTTCCCGGGTACAGATGAGGCGCTGTTCGTCGACGAGTGGGGCAAGCCTCTTTCGTACTCCCGCTGGAAGAAGATGCTTGCGGCGGCGGCAGGGCGAGCCGGCGTCGAGCTCACCAGCCACGACCTTCGTCACTTCGCTGCCTCGGCGCTGATCTCGGGTGGCGCCTCGGTGAAGCAGGTCCAGGCATTCCTGGGCCATGCGTCCGCGGTCATCACCCTGCGGACCTATGCGCACCTGTTCCCGGGCGACGAGGACCGGACGCGCGTAGTGCTTGATGCCGCCCTCGGTCCGCTTGCGGACTCCTCGCGGACCGAGGGGGCATCCAATGCTTGAACTAGCAGGTCAACGACCTGTCCAGGCGGTTACGCCTTCTTCGTCTCCCAGAAGATCTCCGCGATCTCGTCGATCTTGGCGAGGAGCTGGTCGGCGACCTCGGCGTCCATGGTGCCCTTGGTGCCGGTGGCACCCGCGAGCTTGGTGGCCTCGTTGACCAGCGTGTGGAGCTGGGGGTACTTCTCGAAGTGCGGGGGCTTGAAGTAGTCGGTCCACAGCACCCACAGGTGGTGCTTGACCAGCTCGGAGCGCTGCTCCTTGATCAGGACCGCGCGGGTGCGGAAGTCGGGGTCGTCGCTGTCGTTGACCTTGGCGATGACCGCCTTGATCGACTCGGCCTCGATGCGCGCCTGGGCGGGGTCGTAGACACCGCAGGGAAGGTCGCAGTGGGCCGAGACCTCGACGGTCGGGGCGAGCAGGTGGCGAAGCATCTTGTTCCTCTCGATCGGGAAGCTGAACGTCTGCTGCGACACTACTCCGCGTGATGAGGGGTCGGATCCGGGGTCTCGCCCTCTGGGGTGGTGCCCGGGTGAGGGGCCGCTCGATGCTCCCGACCCTGCACGACGGTGACCTGCTCCTGGTGCAGTACGACGCCCGGCCGCGCCCGGGCGACCTCGTCGTCGCCCGCTTCGTCGACGGCACGGTCGCGGTCAAGCGTGCGGTCGAGAGGCGTCGTACACGCACGGACGGGGCGGGCTGGTGGCTGCTCAGCGACAACCCGGACGAGGGCGTCGACTCGCGCCACCGCGGGGTGGTCGCGGAGCAGTCGGTGCTGGCCGTCGTACGCCTGCGGATGTGGCCTTCGCCACGCGTGGGACGCCACCTGCGCCACCCGTGAGCTGTGCCAGTATCGCCGGCATGGCTTCGCACCCGCACTCCGGCGATCCCGTGTTCGACCTGCACGTCGGCGGCAAGATGGAGACCGTCTCGACGGTCGCCCTCACCGGCCCCGACGAGCTCTCCCTCGCCTACACCCCCGGCGTGGCCCGGGTCTGCGAGGCCATCGCCGCCGACCCGTCGATGACGCAGCACTACACGTGGGTGCCGAACACCGTCGCGATCGTGTCCGACGGCACCGCCGTGCTCGGCCTCGGCGACATCGGCCCGGCGGCCGCGATGCCCGTGATGGAGGGCAAGGCCGTGCTCTTCAAGCAGTTCGGCGGCGTCGACGCCGTGCCGATCTGCCTCGACACCACCGACGTCGAGGAGATCATCGAGACGGTGGTCCGCCTGGCCCCGAGCTTCGGCGGCATCAACCTCGAGGACATCTCCGCCCCGCGGTGCTTCGAGATCGAGGCGCGGCTCAAGGAGCGGCTCGACATCCCTGTCTTCCACGACGACCAGCACGGCACCGCAGTCGTCGCCCTCGCCGCCCTGACCAACGCGCTGCGCCTCACGGGCCGTGACGCGGCCACCGTGCGGGTCGTGGTCCAGGGTGCCGGCGCCGCCGGCGTCGCGGTCGCGCGGATCCTGCTCGAGGCCGGCGTGCGCGACATCGCCGTGCTCGACCGCCAGGGCGTGCTCAACTCCGAGCGGGCGGACCTCACCGAGGTGAAGGCCGCGCTGGCGCGCGACACCGCCGACGTCTTCGGCCGCCGCGGCACCCTCGCCGACGTGATGGCCGGCGCCGACGTCTACATCGGCGTCTCCGGCGGTCAGGTGCCCGAGGAGATCGTGGCCTCGATGGCCGACGACGCGATCATCTTCGGACTGGCCAACCCCACGCCCGAGGTGCACCCCGACCTGGCCCACAAGTACGCCCGCGTCGTGGCCACCGGTCGCTCGGACTTTCCGAACCAGATCAACAACGTCCTCGCCTTCCCGGGCATCTTCCGCGGCGCCTTCGACGTGCACGCCACCGCGATCACCGAGGGCATGAAGGTCGCCGCCGCCACCGCGCTCGCCGAGCTCGTGGGCGACGACCTCAGCGAGGACCTGGTCATCCCCTCGCCCTTCGATCCCCGCGTCCCCGGTGCCGTGCGCGAGGCCGTCTCCGCCGCTGCCCGCGCGGACGGGGTCGCGCGCCGCTGAGCGCAGCCGCGGGGGTCAGGACCGCAGGTCGGGGATGGGCGTGCCCGACTCCCAGAACCGGTGGAGTGCCGCCCAGTACCGGGCCGAGGTCGGTCGCAGCCACGGCGCGAACGCTTCGGGGTCCAGCCCGCGCGACGTGACCGTGTCCATCTGCATGCCCTCGAGGTAGCCGATGACTCCCAGCTCGCTGACGTAGTCGTCGCCCTCGGTGACGAGGCGCTCGACCAGGTCGAAGAGGACGTCGAAGCCGTCGGTGCGTCCGGCAGCGAGCTCGTCGGCCAGCCTGCTGACGACCGCACCGGCGTCGAGGTAGCCCAGTCGCCCACCCGGGCTGTCCGGGTCCGCATTGTCCTCCGCTGCGTCCTGCCAGGCCTCGGCGATCCAGCCCGAGGCGGCGACCAGCAGCCCGGGGACCTGTGCGGCAGTGATGGCCATGGCACCTGAGTATGGACGGCGGAGCGCGGTCTTGGCGCGACGGGGAGGATGAGCAGGTGACCCCACCGGACAAGACCTGCGCCTCGTGCGGGCGTCGGATCCAGTGGCGCAAGAAGTGGGAGCGCGACTGGGAGCAGGTGCGCTACTGCTCGAGCGCGTGCCGGCGTCGCGGGGTGACGCCCGTCGACCAGGCCCTCGAGGACGCGCTCCTCGAGCTCCTGGGGGCAGCAGGCGCCATGCTCGTCGACGTGGGCGAGGCCGCGGGTGCGGTCGCAGCGGCCACCGGCACGCCGCGCCGCGAGCTGGACGAGCCGGCCCGACGCGCTGCCCGCCGCCTGGTCGATCGGGGCGAGGTCACGGTCGTCCAGGGTGGCCGGGTCGTGGACCCGTCCACGGCCAAGGGACCGATCAGCGTGCGCCGCGCCCGCTAGGACCAGCCGGCAGCGCGCCCCTCCGCCTCAGAACCCGAACGACGGCTCCGGTGCGGCAGCGGTGCGCAGCGCCCGGGCCAGGTCGGCGTACGCGCCCGGGCGGTGCTCCTGCACGAGGCCCGCGCGGAGCAGGTTCGCGACGGAGCGTCCCAGGTAGCCGGCGCCCAGGACGGCGGCGTCGAGCGCGACGTCGGCCGCGGAGTCGGTCCGCACCGCCGTGCCTTCGCCGCCGGAGGCGACCACCTGCCAGCGGCCGGCGTTCCACGGTGCGTGGCGGTCCGCGACCTCGACCACGACGTCGCAGTCGTCCTCGTAGGTCCGCTGCGACCACGCGGCCGCCAGGTCGACGACCCGGATCCAGGTGCTGTCCCAGGTCTTCACGGTGCCAGTCCCGCGAGGCCCGCCGACCCAGTCGAGCACCGGGTCGTCGGTGGCGACGGCGTCGACCTTCGTCGTCCCCATCAGGTCCAGGTCGACGAGGCGCCGGAGCAGCGCCAGCCGGGCCGCGGGTCCGCCCGTGAGCAGGCCGGCGGTGACCGTGCCGGAGGGCCGGGCGTCGTCCCACTTGTGCTCGCGACGGAACGCCACGGCGCCCACGTCACGGCCCTCGCGGCGGGCGAAGAGGATGCGCCGGCGCTCCTTGTCGCGCAGCTCGGCGGCCGACTCCGAGCCGAAGAGCCGGGTGAAGTCGGAGGACCCGATGATGGTGCCGGGGGCACCCGGCGCACCGGCACGCGCACAGTCGCGCCACCGGTCGGTCGCGCCCGGCGCCGAGCTGTCGACGAGGTGCGTCGTGATGCCGGCGACCTCGTCCTCGAGGTGGGGAGCGGTGAAGGTGGTGCCGCGGCCCACGTGCACCTGGAGCTGGAGGGCCGCCATCCCGTAGCCGAAGCGTCCGTAGATGCCCTGCTCGCTGGCGTGCAGGGCCGACAGGGCGAGCCCGGCGTCGCGCGTGCGGGCGAGGTGGTCGGCCATCATCGCGGACAGCACGCCGCGGCGGCGCACGTCCGGGTGGACGCCCACCCAAGTCAGCCCCGCGATCGGCACCAGGGCACCGCCGGGCAGCGCGAGCTCCATCGGTCGGACGCCGTAGATCCCGCTGTGCCGGTCGTCCGGACCGTCGGGCAGGTCGGCCACGAAGCGCTGGTCCTCGGGGAGGCCGAGCCGCAGGTGGTCGGCGTCGGCCTCGCCGACCTCCCCGAACCACACCAGCTGGTCGGTGGCCAGGAAGCGGGCGGCGTCCTCGGACGGGCGTACGTCGATGCTCACGGGGCCAGCCTTTCGCCCGTGCGGGGGACCTGCAACCGGTTAAGGAGGCCCACTCGCTAGGGTCGGAGGATGTTCGCCGTCTACGCCGAGACCTTCTCCTTCGACGACCCGCTGAGCGGCCTGGTGGTGGGGGAGCGGCCCGATCCCGAGGCGCCGGACGGGTGGGCGACGGTGACGGTGAAGGCGGCCAGCCTCAACCACCACGACCTGTGGTCGCTGCGCGGTGTCGGCCTGCGCGAGGAGGCCCTGCCGATGATCCTCGGCTGCGACGCGGCCGGCCTCGACGAGGACGGCAACGAGGTCGTGGTGCACGGGGTGATCGGTGACCCGGCGTGGACCGGCGAGGAGGCCGACGACCCCGGTCGCTCGCTCCTCTCCGAGCGTCACCAGGGCACGCTGGCCGACCGGGTGATCGTGCCGCGGCGCAACCTGGTGCCCAAGCCCGCCTCGCTCTCCTTCGAGGAGGCCGCCTGCCTGCCGACCGCGTGGCTCACCGCCTACCGGATGCTGTTCGTCCAGGGCGCCTGCAAGCCCGGCGAGACGGTGCTCGTGCAGGGCGCCGGAGGCGGTGTCGCCACGGCCCTCATCACCCTCGCCCGCGCCGCCGGCGTCCGCGTCCTGGCCACCAGCCGTGACGAGGCGAAGCGGGCCCGCGCGCTCGAGCTCGGCGCGCACGAGGTCTTCGAGTCCGGAGCCCGGCTGCCGGTGAAGGTCGACGCCGTGATGGAGACCGTCGGCAAGGCGACGTGGACCCACTCGATCAGGTCGCTGCGCCCGGGTGGACGCATCGTCATCAGTGGCACGACGTCGGGTCCCGACGTCGACGACGCAGGGCTCACCCACGTCTTCTTCAAGCAGCTCTCCGTCATCGGCTCGACCATGGGCACCCGCTCGGAGCTGGACGCCCTCGTCCGGTTCCTCGACGCCACCGGCGCCCGCCCCGTGCTGGACCGGGTCCTGCCGATGGAGCAGGCCCGCGAGGGCTTCGCGGCGATGGCCCAGGGCGACCTGTTCGGCAAGGTCGTCTTCACCCGATGACCTCGAAGCGACACGTCATCACCGGTGCCGGGTCGGGCATCGGACTGGCGCTGGCGCGCCGGCTCGCCGAGCGCGGCGACGACCTCGTCCTCGTCGCGCGCAGCCGGGCCCGCGCCGACGACCTCGCCGGCACCTTCCCGGCCGCACAGGTGCTGGTGGCCGACCTCGCCGACCCCGGCACCCTCAACGGCCTCGGGAGACAGGTCGACGGCGGTGTCGACACCCTCCTCCACGTGGCCGGCGTGGTCGAGCTCGCCCCGGTCGAGCGGCTCCGCCTCGCTGACTGGGAGGAGCAGCTCGCGGTCAACCTGACCGCCCCGGCCGTGCTCAGTCGCGAGCTGCTGCCGCAGCTGCGGGCCAGCGGCGGCACGGTGGTGTTCGTCAACTCGTCGGCCGGGCTCAGCGCCGGCGCCGAGTGGTCGGCGTACGCCGCCTCGAAGTTCGGGCTGCGCGCCTTCGCCGACGCGCTCCGCGCCGAGGAGGTCGAGCACGGGGTCCGGGTCAGCACGATCTACCCGAGCCGCACGGCCACGCCGATGCAGGAGAAGGTCCACGAGCAGGAGGGCCGGACCTACGACGCCTCGCGGTGGATCAGCTCGGACACGGTCGTCGACACGATCGTCCACGTCATCGACCTGCCGGGGGACGCGACGATCCCCGACGTGACCGTGCGACCGGTCGCGCCGCGCCCGGGCGCCTAGCCCTCGCGCGAGCGCCAGCTCAGCGCGCCCACGAGGAGCATCCGCAGCTGGGTGCGGGCCTGCTCGAGCGTGCGTGCCTCACCGTCGGGATCCTCGACGAGGCGCTCGGCCATGGTGACCACGAACGACACGATGAGGTCGGCCAGCAGCCCGATGTCGGCGCTGGAGTACTGCTCGGCCGCGCCGCTGCGGGCGATGTCGGTGGCGAGCTCGCGGGTGATCAGCTCGATCTCGTGGCCGATCGCCTCGCGCACCCGGGGCGGACCAGCGGTCCGCTCGCGGGCGATGAAGGCGTAGTGCGAGCGGTTCTCCCGCACGTGCTGCGCCACGATCGGGAGCGAGCCGTCGATGAAGTCGGTGTACTCGGGTGCGTGCCGCCAGACGTCGAGCAGCATCATCCGCAAGGACCGGAAGCTCTCGTCGACCAGCGCGAGTCCGAGCAGCTCGAGCGACCCGAAGTGGCGGTAGAACGCGGTGGGCACGACGCCCACCTGCTTGGCCACCTGGCGCAGGGAGATCGCCATCAGGTTGGAGTCGGCGGCCAGGGCGAGGGCGGCATCGAGGATCGCGCGGCGGGTGCGTTCCTTGCGCTCGGCGCGTGAGCCGTGGTCCTCCTCGGTTGGGCGCCCGGCGTCGCCCGACCCCTCCCTGGTCATGTCGCGATGGTAGGGCATCCGGGCGTCCCGAGGTGGCGGTGAACGACTGTGCACGAAAAGTGCGGCGGATCACGTGAGCCGCCATTGACGGCCGGAACGCCACGGGTCATTGTTGAGTGAACATACGTTCACCCAAGGAGGACGCGATGAGCACCCTCACCAGGATCGCCCGCTCCCGCACCGTCGCCGCGCTGGCGTCGCCGCACGGCGTGGACCACTACCTCTCGCGGATCAACCCGATGTGGGCCGCGCACGAGGTGCGCGCCCGCGTCGTCGACGTCCACCGGGAGACCGACACGCCCGGCGCACCCGTCGCCACCCTCACGCTCCAGCCCACCGCCACCTGGCGCGGCCACCGCGCCGGCCAGTACGTCCAGGTCGGGCTGGACCTGCCGGGCTCGGCCCGGCGGATGACCCGGTGCTTCTCGATCTCGTCCGCCGCCTCGGGAGCGGGGGAGCAGATCACCCTGACCGTCCGCTCCCACGCGGAGGGCCAGGTGAGCAAGTACCTCGTCGACGCCGAGCCGGGCCTCGTCCTCCACCTCTCGCAGGCGCAGGGCCGGTTCACGCTGCCGGTCAGCCCGGCCACCCCCGGCATCGACCCGCTGCTGTTCATCACCGGCGGCTCGGGCATCACGCCCGCGCTGTCGATGGTCCGCACCCTCCTCCGCGACGGGTACGACGGCAGGGCGGGGCGGCCGGTCACGTTCCTCCACTACGCCCGGTCCGAGGCCGACCAGATCTGTGCCGACGAGCTCGCCCGGATCGCCGAGGACGACAACGACGTGACGGTGCACCTGCGCCACGGCGACGCCGTCTTCAACGAGCTCGAGCTCCGACGACTGGCCCCCGGCTTCCGGGACACCGACACCTGGGCCTGCGGGCCCGCCGGGATGATCGACCTCGTGCGGGCGGCGTACGGCGACAGCCCCCGGCTGCGGCTCGAGCTCTTCAAGCCGCCGAGCGCCGCCAGCGGCAGCGCCGAGGGCGACCTCACCTTCGCCGGCAGCGACCAGCGGGTCGCCAACTCCGGCGCGTCGATCCTCGAGCAGGCCGAGGAGCTCGGCCTCAGGCCGGAGTTCGGCTGCCGGATGGGGATCTGCTTCTCCTGCACCACCCGCAAGACCGAGGGCACCGTGCGCAACGTGCTCTCCGGCGCCGAGTCCTCGCTCCCCGACGAGGACATCCAGATCTGTGTCTCCGCCCCCGTCGGCGACTGCGTCGTCGACCTGTGAAGGAAGGACCCACCGTGAAGACCACCCCAAAGCCCACCCCCAAGCCCACCCCTAAGCCCACCCCTAAGCCCACCCTGACCGCTGAGCAGCTCGAGGCGTTCGGCGAGGAGATGGACGCGCTGCGCCAGCGCGTCCTGGCCGACCTCGGCGAGGACGACGCGGCGTACATCCGCACCGTCGTCAAGCGCCAGCAGCAGCTCGAGGTTCTCGGCCGCGCGCTGTTCTACCTCCCGCCCGCCTGGCCGCTCGCCGTCGGTGCGCTGTCACTGTCCAAGATCATCGAGAACATGGAGATCGGGCACAACGTGATGCACGGCCAGTACGACTGGATGGGCGACCCGCACCTCAACTCGCGCATCTACGACTGGGACAACGTGTGCCCGGGCGAGCAGTGGAAGTACTCCCACAACTACATCCACCACACGTTCACCAACATCCTCGGCAAGGACCGCGACATCGGCTACGGCATCCTCCGCATGGACGAGGACCAGGAGTGGCACCCCTACTACCTGGGCAACCCGGTCTACGCGTTCTTGCTGATGGTGTTCTTCGAGTGGGGCGTGGCGATGCACGACCTCGAGGTCGAGAACATCGTCAGGGGCACCCGCACGATGGAGGACAACAAGGAGCTCCACGCCGGGATCATGCGCAAGGTGCGCCGCCAGGCGCTCAAGGACTACCTGCTCTTCCCGGCACTGACCGGTCCGCTGTTCCCGCTGACCTTCGTCGGCAACGCGACGGCCAACCTGGTGCGCAACGTCTGGGCGTTCAACATCATCTTCTGCGGCCACTTCCCGGCCGGCGCCGAGACCTTCAGCCAGGACGAGTGCGCCGACGGACCGGAAGGCCGCGAGACCCGGGGCCACTGGTACTACCGGCAGATCCTCGGCTCGGCCAACATCACGGGCAGCCCGCTGTTCCACGTCCTGTCGGGCAACCTGAGCCACCAGATCGAGCACCACCTGTTCCCCGACCTGCCGGCCCGGCGCTACCCCGAGATCGCGCCCGAGGTGCGCGAGATCTGCGAGCGCTACGGCATCGAGTACACGACCGGCCCGCTGCGCAAGCAGCTCGGCAGCGTCGCGCGCAAGATCTGCCGCCTCGCCCTGCCCGACCGCAGGGCGCCGCAGCCGGGCACGCCCGAGGCCGTACGCCGTCCGCTCGCGGCCTGAGCGGGCCCGGTCGTCGGGGTCCCGGTCGGGGTCCCGGTCGTCGGGGTCCTAGTCGTCCGGGTCGTCGAGCCGCGCCAGCCAGGTGGCGAGGCGCTCGATCGGGATCTCGAAGTCGGGGTGGGCGTCGACGAACGCCTGGAGCTGCTCGGCGAGCCACGCCAGGGTGACCTCCTCGTCACCCCGGCGCTTCTCGAGCTCCTCGATCCCGCGATCGGTGAAGTACACCCGTCCGGCTCCCGTGCCTCAGTAGTCGGTGCCGCTGCCGCGGGGCGACTCGAAGGCCGCGTCGAGGAGCGTCTTCTGCTCCTCGACGTGGCGCTTGACGGTGCCGACCGACGGCGAGGCCGACGACGGACGGGTGATCGGCTCGACCACCTGGTCCAGCTCGGGCCACACGTTGAGCTGGTAGTGCGGCCACGGGCCCATGTTGCGCGGCTCGTCCTGCACCCAGCGGATCGCCTTGAGGTTGGGGTACTTCGCGATCTCGGCCCGGATCTCCGCGAGCGGGTTCGGGTAGAGGCGCTCGACGCGGCCGATGGCGAACGTCGACCCGTTCTCGCGCTTGGCCCGCTCGACCATGAGGTCCCACGTGACGCGGCCCGAGCACATGATCAGCGTCTCGACCTGGGCCGGGTCGGCCTCGCCGTCGTCGAACATGGCGTCGCCGATGAACGGGCGGAACGTGGTGTCCCCGACGAAGTCGGCCGGCTGCGAGGCCGCCTCCTTGCGCTTGAGCATCGACTTCGGGGTGAAGACGATGAGGGGGCGGTGCTCCTCGCCGAGCGAGTGAGAGCGCAGCAGGTGGAAGTACGACGCGGGGGTCGAGGGCTGCGCGACGACCATCGCGTCCTCGGCGCTCATCGTCAAGAAGCGCTCGATGCGTGCCGACGAGTGGTCCGGGCCCTGGCCCTCGTAGCCGTGGGGGAGCAGCAGGACGACGCCGGACTGCTGGCGCCACTTCGTCTCGCCGGCGGAGATGAACTCGTCGATGACGGTCTGCGCGCCGTTGACGAAGTCACCGAACTGCGCCTCCCACAGGACCAGCGCCTCGGGGCGGGCGACGGAGTAGCCGTACTCGAAGCCGAGGGCGGCGTACTCCGAGAGCAGCGAGTCGTAGACGTGGAACTTCGCCTGGTCGTCGGTCAGGTTGGTCAGCGGCGTCCACTCGTCGGCGTTGACGCGATCGATGATCGTGGCGAACCGCGACACGAACGTGCCACGACGCGAGTCCTGGCCCGCCAGGCGGACCGGGCGGCCCTCCATGAGGAGCGAGCCGAAGGCGAGGATCTCGCCGGTGCCCCAGTCGATGGGACCGGCCGAGATCGCGGCCGAGCGGCGTTGGAGCTGCGGCATCACCTTCGGGTGGACGGTGAAGTCGTCCGGCGGGGTGACGTAGCTGTCGGCGATCCGCTTGAGGACCTCCTGGGTGACCGCGGTCGAGAAGTCGCCTGCGGGCTTGTCCGGGTAGTCCGGGACGGTCGTCCACTCGGTCGGCGCCTCCGAGCTGGCCTCGCGCACCTCGGTGAAGACGCGCTCGAGCTGCTGCTGGTAGTCCTTGAGGACCTGCTCGGCCTCCTCGATCGTGATGTCACCACGACCGATGAGCGACTCGGTGTAGAGCTTGCGCACCGAGCGCTTCTGCTCGATGAGGTCGTACATCAGCGGCTGCGTGTACGACGGGTCGTCACCCTCGTTGTGACCGCGACGGCGGTAGCACACGAGGTCGATGACGACGTCCTTCTTGAACGCCTGGCGGTAGTCGAACGCGAGCCGGGCCACGCGGATGCAGGCCTCGGGGTCGTCACCGTTGACGTGGAAGATCGGCGCCTGCACCATCCGCGCCACGTCGGTGGCGTAGAGGGACGAGCGCGACGAACCCGGTGCGGTGGTGAAGCCGACCTGGTTGTTGATCACCACGTGCACGGTGCCGCCGGTGCGGTAGCCGCGCAGCTGCGAGAGGTTGAGCGTCTCGGCGACCACGCCCTGGCCGGCGAAGGCGGCGTCGCCGTGCACCAGCAGGGGGAGGACCGGGAACTTCTCGCCCTGGTCGAGGATGTCCTGCTTGGCGCGGGCGATGCCCTCGAGGACCGGGTTGACGGCCTCGAGGTGGGACGGGTTCGCGGCGACCGAGACCTTGATCTTGTCGCCCGAGCCGGCCACGAACTCGCCCTCGGCGCCGAGGTGGTACTTCACGTCGCCCGAGCCCTGGACCGTGCGCGGGTCGATGTTGCCCTCGAACTCGCGGAAGATCTGGCTGTACTTCTTGCCGACGATGTTGGCGAGCATGTTGAGCCGGCCGCGGTGGGCCATGCCGATGGTGACCTCGTCGAGGCCCGCCTCGGCGGCCGCCTCGCAGATCTCGTCGACCAGCGGGATCGTGGTCTCGCCGCCCTCGAGGCTGAAGCGCTTCTGGCCGACGAACTTGGTCTGGAGGAACGTCTCGAACGCCTCGGCCTGGTTGAGCTTGAGCAGGATGCGCAGCTGCTCCTCGCGGGGCGGCTTCACGTGCGGCTGCTCGACGCGCTCCTGGATCCACTTGCGCTGCTCGGGATCCATGATGTGCATGTACTCGATGCCGGTCGTGCGGCAGTAGGAGTCGCGCAGGATGCCGAGGATGTTGCGCAGCTTCATGAAGCGCCGGCCCTCGCCGCCGAACGAGCCGGTGGCGAACTCGCGGTCGAGGTCCCACAGGGTCAGCCCGTGCGACTCCACCTCGAGGTCGGGGTGGCTGCGCTGGCGGTACTCCAGCGGGTCGGTGTCGGCCATCAGGTGGCCGCGGACGCGGTAGGCGTGGATCAGCTCGAGGATCCGGGCCTGCTTGACGATGTCGTCGTCGTGGGAGGCCACGACGTCGCGCGACCAGCGGATCGGCTCGTAGGGGATCCGCAGCGAGCGGAAGATCTCGTCGTAGAAGTCGTTCTCGCCGAGCAGCAGGCCGTGGACGCGCTTGAGGAACTCACCCGACTGAGCACCCTGGATGACGCGGTGGTCGTAGGTCGAGGTCAGCGTCATCGCCTTGCTGATGGCGTTGCGGTTGATCGCCTCGTCGGAGGCGCCCTGCCACTCCGGCGGGTACTCCATCGCGCCGACGCCGATGATCGCGCCCTGCCCGGCCATCAGGCGCGGCACCGAGTGGACGGTGCCGATGCCGCCGGGGTTGGTCAGCGAGATCGTGGTGCCCTGGAAGTCGGCGACGGTGAGCTTGCCGTCGCGTGCCTTGCGGACCATCTCCTCGTAGGCGGTCCAGAAGGCGGCGAAGTCCATCGCCTCGGCACCCTTGATGCTCGGCACGAGCAGCTGGCGGGTGCCGTCGGGCTTCTGCATGTCGATCGCGAGGCCGAGGTTGATGTGCGCCGGCGTGATCAGGTTGGGCTTGCCGTCCACGACCTCGAAGCCGACGTTCATCTCCGGCATCGAGCGCAGGGCACGGACGAGCGCGTAGCCGATGAGGTGGGTGAACGACACCTTGCCGCCACGGGCGCGGGCGAGGTGGTTGTTGATGACGGTGCGGTTGTCCCAGAGCAGCTTCACCGGGACCGAGCGCACGGAGGTCGCGGTCGGGACCGTCAACGAGGCGTCCATGTTGGCCGCGGTGCGGGCCGGGGCGCCGCGCAGCACGGTGTAGGTCGGCTCGTCGCTCGCCTGCGTCGGAGCGGCGGGCTTGGCGTCCTTGGCGAGGGGGGTGGCGGTGCCCTTGGCGGGCTCGTCGGCCTGCGCGACGGGGCGCGGGGTGGACTTCGCGGGGGACTTCGCGGCGGCGGCAGCCGGGGCCGGCTCTGCGGCCTTCGCGGGGGCGGCGGCGGGCGCGGGTGCCGCAGCCTTCGCGGGAGCGGCGGCGGCCGGAGCCGGGGCTGCGGCCTTCGCGGGAGCCTTCGCGGGAGCGGCAGCCGGGGCCGGCGCGGCGGCGGGATCAGCCGCGGGGGCGCTCCCGTTGCCGAAGTACTTCACCCACTCCGGGCCCACGCTCGCGGGGTCCTTGTCGTACTGCTCCTTCATCTCCTCCACGAGCCACTCGTTGGCTCCCAGGTCAGAAGACGGAGCAACCGAGGACTGGTTGCCGGACGGCCCGTTCGGGGACTGCGCCACGCTTGTTTCGCCTCTTTCAGATCTCATCGCGCAAGGGTGTGACAACTGTGCCTATCAAGGCGCCCACAAGGCTAGTCGCACACGCACGCAAATGCAGGGGCGGGCTCGTCCTTTGAGGCATGGTGTGGGCCACACCAGATCCGTACCTGTCGGAGACGTCATGCCAAGCAGCTCGTGGGCACGCCGCTGCGCCGGACTCGCGCTTGCCCTCCTCGTCCTTCCCACCACCTCCCTGGGCCTCGTCGCCTGCCAGTCCGAGGTCGACCCGTCGGCCTCCTCGCCGGAGCGGCCCAGCCGCGACGACGCGCAGGCCACCCTCGCCTCGCACCCGGTCGAGACGCGGACCAGGATCCACCGGGTCTTCGGCCGACTGCCCGACGCGCGCCGCAAGGCCGTCCGCGCGCAGGTCGGCTCGGTCGTCGACGCCTGGTGGGAGGCGTCGTACCTCGGCGGCAGCTATCCGCGCTCCGACTTCCCGCAGGCGTTCCCCGGCTTCACGAAGGCCGCCGAGAGGCGCGCCCGCTCCGACAAGGCCCTGCTGACCAACCAGACGCAGGGCCCGCGCATCGACTCGGTGAGCGCCAGGCACCGCATGATCGCGCTCGACATCCTCGCCACCGACCGGCAGGCGCGGTCGGCGACCGCGTCCTTCGTCCTGAAGTTCGAGACCGGTGGTGAGCTGGTCGGCACGACCACCGTCCGCGGCCGGCTCTTCCTGGTCCGCCGCGACGGCGAGTGGCGGATCTTCGGCTACGACGTCGCGAAGGGATCGACCCGATGAGCACCCACCTCCAGCCGACCGCCGTACGACGACTGCGCCGGGGCGCGAAGGCGCTCGTCCTCGCAGGGGTCCTGGCCGTCACGGCGCTCGTGGTGCCGCAGTCGGCGGTGCAGCCGACCGACGTCGCACTCGTGAAGATCCGCCACGCCCAGGGGGTCGCGGTCGGCAGCGAGGACGTCGTGTGGATCCTCGCCGTGGGCTCCGACGCCCGGCCGGGCGAGGTGATGACCCGCTCGCGCGGCGACGCGCTGCAGCTCGTCGGCATCAACACGCGCACCGGGTCCGCGACCGCGATCGGCGTGCCGCGCGACTCGTGGGTCGCGATCCCCGGCCACGGCCGGGAGAAGATCAACTCGGCCCTCTACTTCGCCGGACCGCGCGGCATGGCGGGCGCGATGCGCAACCTGGTCGGGATCGAGCCCGACTACGTCATGGTGACCCGGTTCCCGTTCTTCGAGGACATGGTCGACGACATCGGTGGCATCACCGTGGCCAACCCGCGCCGCTTCTCCGACCCCTACCTGAAGAAGGAGGGCTTCGCGAAGGGCCGGATCCACCTCAACGGCTACAACGCGATGGCCTTCTCCCGGATCCGCAAGGGACTCGCAGGCGGCGACTTCGACCGCTCGGCCAACCAGCAGCGCACGCTGCGCGGCATCCACGCCCGGATCCGCTCGCAGGCGTCGAGGCCCGGCTTCATCGAGCGCGGCGTGATGACGGTGATGGAGCACATGGACACCAACGCCTCGCCCGGTGAGCTGTTCGAGCTCGCCCAGGCGGTCGCGCAGGTCGACCCGTCGAGGATCACCACCTGCGTGGTGCAGGGCCGGGTCGGCTACGTCGGCGCGGCCAGCGTGGTCTTCCCCGACATGGCTCAGGCCCGCCGGCTCGGCCGCGACGCCCGCGGCGACGCGGCCCTGGGGCACTGCTGAAACCGAGGGACGGACGCGACGTCGGGTCACACCCCATGGCTGACCCGACGCCGCTGCTCGTGAACTCTACGGTCGATGCCCAGATCACGCGCCCGGGCAGGCGGCCCTACTTGGCGTAGATCCGTCCGGCCGTCCGGGCCAGGTCGATGACGACGGCCTCGGAGTAGAGCGTGATCCGCAGGGCGATCACCTGCGAGCCGCGGTAGCCCGTGTCGACCAGCTGCCGCTGGATCTCACCGATGCCGTTGGGCAGCTCGACGACCTCGCCCGGGGCCGGGACGGGGACGGCCTGCCCGCCGACGGTGATCGCACCGATCGCCGTCGAGATCTTCGAGGTCACCCGCTTGCCGGTCTTCTGGCGCATCGCCGCACGCGAGCTGACGTCGGAGACGACCAGCTGCGCGCTCGGGATCGAGACCGAGGAGATGGCCGTGCGGGACCACCCCTTCGCCACCTTCTTCGCCTTCATCTGGTCGCCGTTGACCTGGTAGGTCACGCCGTCGAGCAGCACCGGGACGGGCACCAGCTGGCTGGCGGCGGCGACCCGGTAGGTCTGGGTCCTCCCGCGCGATCCCTGGCAGGGGAGCGCCTTGTGCTGGACGTTGCCGAAGCGCAGGGCGCCCTGGAGCGCCTGGTAGTCCATCGCCGTCCCGCCGGAGCGGAAGACGCCGACCGGGGCGGGCCCGCCCATGCGCACCCGGGCCGTACCGAGCTCGACGAGCTGGCGGCGCTCGCCCGCGGTCACGTCGATGCGCAGGGCCGAGGCCTGCGACTGGGCGTTGTTCGCGTTGGCGCGGCCGTTCTCGTAGCCGAGCGCGATGCTGCCCAGGCCGGGGATCTGGATCGGCTCGGTCACGTCGCTGAGCACCTGGAAGACCTGCTGGGCGGCCTGCTGGGTGCCGGTGAACACGGTGTCGGTGACCTGGTCCAGCGGCGCCAGCAGCTGCTGGAGCTCGGGCGGCAGGCTCTCGACGAGGGTGTTGTCGAGGAGCTCGAGCGAGATGCTCGCGAAGGTGAAGCTCTCCGCGTGGCCGTAGCCCTGCGGGGTGTTGAAGGCCTCGGCCGTGGTCTGCAGGCCCTTGATCACGAGCTTCGGCGTGGTGAGCGGTCCGACCGTGCCGCCGATCGTGATGTCGCCGATGGTGTTGGTCCCACGGACGCCGTGCTGGTTGCCGCTGGCGTAGGTCTCGGTGCGGCTGGTGCTCGCCGAGACGTGGATCAGCGGGTTGTCCGGCACGGACGCGACGCTCGTCCTCTCCACCACCTGGCCGACGGCGCGGGTGCAGAGCTGCTGGGCGTGGGCGTCCTTGAGGTTGAGCGCCTCGACGCTGTCGGTCACCAGCTTCACGCCGTAGACGTCGCCGCGGTAGCCGAAGTCGCTGAGCTGGGCGGCCTGCGCCGCGCGCTCCGCGGTGGCCGCCGGCACGGCGGACGCGGAGCCGCCGGTGAGTGCGAGGCCGGCGGTGAGGCCGAGCGCGGTGGCCCGGACTGCGAGGGCGCCGCCGAGTCGGCGCCTGGTCGTGCTGTTCATCGTTCCCTCCCGAGGGTGCGGGGGAGACGTGCTGGCCCGGACCGTCAGGTGACCGGCGGGTAACTCCCTCGTCCAGCCCAACGAGACGACCGCCACAGGGTCACGCCCTGCGGCGGTCTGGGTCGATCTGGGTCGATCTGGGTCGATCTGGGTGGTGCCTCCGGCAGGATTCGAACCTGCGGCACCTGGTACCGGAAACCAGTGCTCTATCCCCTGAGCTACGGAGGCCAGCCCCTTCCCGGGCAGGCCCGGTCCAGCGCGCGGTGAAGACTACCGGTCGGGGGACGAGGTCGTGAAACCGCCTCGCCCGACGTCGTACGCCGTCAGCGCAGGGCCAGCGAGCCGGACGTGTCGGCGGCGAAGGGGAGTGCGTCGTGCTCGGCGATGCGGGCGTCCATCTTCTCGGCGACGTCAGCCGGCCACGGTGCCGTGCGCCGGGTCTTGAGGTCGATGTGGAGGAAGATCTCCTCGACCACGCACGCGACCTCCTTCTCGGTCTCGTCGAGCAGGTAGATGAGCGCGTGCGCCGCGCGCTCCGAGCGGCCGAGCAGGCGGACGCGGGCCGACATCGTGTCGCCCGTCTGCAGCTCGTTGATGTAGGTGACGTGGTGCTCGGCGGTGAAGCACGCCTGCTGGTGGGTCAGCGGCCACATCTGCGGGATGCCGACCTCGACGAGCGACTCGTCGAGGCCCTCGCTGGCGATGCCGACGTAGTGGCGGACGTTCAGGTGGCCGTTGATGTCCTCGAAGGGCATCGGCACGGGCTGCTCGACGTAGGCCGGGAGGGCGATCAGCTGGTCGTAGGTGGGGTGCGTCGTCACAGCCCGAACCATAGGGCAGGCCGGGCACGGCGACGGTGGCCACGGCGTGAAACCGGTTCGGTCGGTGGCAGGCGCCGCCGATAGGCTTGCCCGGTGAATCCCGATCAGCTCTCCGAGACCATCGTCGACGTGCTGGGAGCCCTCGTGGCCGACGGCGCGATCACGCTTCCTGACGGCGTGCCGACCCAGGTCACGGTGGAGCGACCGCGGCAGAAGGGGCACGGCGACTACGCCACGAACGTCGCGATGCAGCTGGCCAAGAAGGCCGGGACCAACCCGCGCGCCTTCGCCGACCTCGTGGCCGACCGGCTGCGGGCCTCCGCCGGCATCGGCGAGGTCGAGGTCGCCGGTCCCGGCTTCCTCAACGTGAGCGTCGAGGCGGGCGCCCAGGGGCAGGTCGCGGCCGACATCGTGGCGGCCGGGTCGTCGTACGGCTCCGCGACGAGGCTCGCGGGCGAGAAGATCAACGTCGAGTTCGTCTCGGCTAACCCCACCGGCCCGCTGCACCTCGGCGGCACCCGCTGGGCCGCCGTCGGCGACGCGCTGGTCCGGGTGCTCCAGTTCTCCGGCGCCGAGGTCACCCGGGAGTACTACTTCAACGACCACGGTGCGCAGATCGACCGGTTCTCCGGCTCGCTCCTGGCGTCCGCGCGCGGTCGTGACGTGCCGGAGGACGGCTACGGCGGCGACTACATCAGCGAGATCGCCGACCAGGTCATCGCCAAGCGCCCCGACGTCACCGACCTGCCCGACGGCGAGGCGCAGGAGGTCTTCCGCGAGGTCGGGGTCAACCTGATGTTCGAGGAGATCAAGTCCGACCTCCACGACTTCGGGGTCGACTTCGACGTCTACTTCCACGAGAAGTCGCTCCACGACTCCGGGGCGGTCGAGCGCGCCATCGAGCGCCTCACCGAGATGGGCAACACCTACACCGAGGACGGCGCGCTGTGGCTGCGCACGGAGAAGTACGGCGACGACAAGGACCGGGTGATCGTGCGGTCCAACGGCACCCCCGCCTACATCTCCGGTGACCTCGGCTACTACCTCGACAAGCGCGAGCGTGGCTTCGACCGGTGCTTCATCCTGCTCGGCGCCGACCACCACGGCTACGTCGGCCGGATGATGGCGATGTGCGCCGCCTTCGGCGACACGCCGCGGCAGAACCTCGAGATCCTCATCGGCCAGATGGTCAACCTGCTCCAGGACGGCCAGCCGGTGCGGATGTCCAAGCGCGCCGGGACGGTCATCTCGATGAACGACCTCGTCGAGGCGATCGGGGTGGACGCCTCGCGCTACGTGCTGGCGCGCTACACCAACGACACCACGATCGACATCGACCTCGAGCTCTGGGCGAGGCAGTCCAACGACAACCCGGTCTACTACGTGCAGTACGCCCACGCGCGCACGTGCCGGATGGCGGAGAACGCCAAGCAGCTCGGCATGCAGCTCCCCGGCGCCGACTTCGATCCCTCGCTGCTCGCGCACGAGCGCGACGGCGAGCTGCTGCGGGCGCTGGCCGAGTTCCCACGCGTGGTGGCCAGCGCCGCCGACCTGCGCGAGCCGCACCGCATCGCGCGCTACCTCGAGGACACCGCGTCGGTCTTCAACAAGTGGTACGACACCAAGGAGTGCCGGATGCTGCCGCAGGGCGACGAGCCCGTCGGACCGGCCAACCTGGCGCGCCTCGTGCTCGTCCACGCCACGCAGACGGTCCTCGCCAACGGGCTGGGCCTGCTCGGCGTCTCCGCGCCCGAGAGGATGTGAGCGGCCGTGCCGACCGCCCACCCCTCCGGCTGGGCGCACGCCGACGGTGCCCTGTCCGCCCATCGACCGGGGGGACCGAACTGGCTGCGTGAGCCGGCCGACCCGAACGTCCTCGTCGACCACCTCTGGTCGCAGACCGCGGTCAAGGCCGACGGCGTGCTGAGCGTCGGGGGAGTGCCGCTGCCCGAGCTGGTGCGCGAGCACGGCTCACCGGCGTACGTCCTCGACGAGGCCGACTTCCGGGCGCGGGCCGGCGCCTTCCGCGACGCGTTCGCCGCCTACGACGTCTACTACGCCGGCAAGGCGTTCCTCAGCACCACCGTCGCGCGGTGGCTGGAGGAGGAGGGGCTCTCGCTCGACGTCTGCTCCGGCGGTGAGCTGACCGTCGCCGAGCGCGCCGGCTTCCCGATGGCGAAGGTCGGCTTCCACGGCAACAACAAGACCCTCGGCGAGCTCGAGCGGGCCGTCGAGCTCGGGGTCGGCCGGATCATCGTGGACTCGTTCCACGAGATCGAGCGGCTGGCCGCCGTCACCACCGAGCTCGGCCGCACCACCGGGGTGATGGTGCGGGTGACCGCCGGCGTCGAGGCGCACACGCACGAGTACATCGCCACCGCCCACGAGGACCAGAAGTTCGGCTTCTCGATCGCGAGCGGCGACGCCCTCGAGGCGGTGCGTCGCGTGCACGCCGCCCCGGGCCTGCGGCTGCTCGGGCTGCACTCGCACATCGGCAGCCAGATCTTCGACACCTCCGGCTTCGAGGTCGCCGCCCGCCGCGTGCTCGCGCTCCACGCCCGGGTCGGCGAGGAGCTCGGCGTCGAGATGCCCGAGATGGACCTCGGCGGTGGCTTCGGCATCGCCTACACCACCCAGGACGACCCGTCCGACCCCTCGCGGCTCGCCACCGAGATCACCACGATCGTCGAGCACGAGTGCCGCGCCCTCGGGGTGGCCGAGCCGCGGCTCTCCATCGAGCCCGGTCGCGCGATCGTCGGCCCGGCGATGTGCACCGTCTACGAGGTCGGCACGGTCAAGGAGGTCGCCCTCGACGGCGGCGCCCGTCGTTCCTACGTCTCGGTCGACGGCGGGATGAGCGACAACATCCGCACCGCCCTCTACGACGCCGACTACTCCGCCACGATCGCCTCCCGCGACTCCGGGGCCAGCCCGACGCTGTCGCGGGTGGTGGGCAAGCACTGCGAGGCCGGGGACATCGTCGTCAAGGACGAGTTCCTGCCCGGCGACGTGCGTCCCGGGGACCTCGTCGCGGTGCCGGGAACGGGCGCCTACTGCAGATCCATGGCCTCCAACTACAACCACGCGCTGCGTCCTCCGGTGATCGGAGTTCGGGACGGGAAGACTTTCACCGTGTTGCGACGAGAGACTGTCGCCGACCTGTTGGCGACCGATGTGGGTGTTTCTTGATGAGTGAGGGTGCGAAGTCGCTCAAGGTGGCGGTGCTCGGCTGTGGTGCCGTGGGGTCCCAGGTGGTGCGGCTGCTGACCGAGCAGGCCGACGACCTGACGGCCCGGGTGGGTGCGCCGGTCGAGCTGGTGGGCGTCGCCGTACGCCGCCTCGACGCGCCCCGCGACGTCGAGGTGCCCGAGGGCCTGTTGACCACCGACGCCACCGGGCTGGTGTCCCGCGACGACGTCGACCTGGTCGTCGAGGTGATCGGCGGCATCGAGCCCGCGCGATCCCTCATCCTCGCCGCGCTGGAGAACGGCGCCAGCGTGGTCACCGCCAACAAGGCCCTGCTGGCCGAGGACGGCCCGACGCTCTTCGAGGCCGCGGCCAAGGCCGAGCGCGACCTCTACTACGAGGCCGCCGTCGCCGGCGCCATCCCGATCCTGCGCCCGCTGCGCGAGTCGCTCGCCGGTGACAAGGTGACCCGGGTCCTCGGCATCGTCAACGGCACCACCAACTTCATCCTCGACAAGATGGACTCCTCCGGGGCGGGCTTCTCCGAGGCGCTGGAGGAGGCGCAGCAGCTCGGCTACGCCGAGGCCGACCCGACTGCCGACGTGGAGGGCTTCGACGCCGCCGCGAAGGCCGCGATCCTGGCCAGCCTCGCCTTCCACTCGCGCGTCACCGCCTCCGACGTCTACCGCGAGGGGATCTCCGAGGTCACCGCCGCCGACGTGGCCAGCGCCCGCGACATGGGCTCGGTCGTCAAGCTGCTCGCGATCTGCGAGCTCCGGCCCGGACCCCACGGCGACCAGGTCGCCGCCCGCGTCCACCCGGCCATGATCCCGCGCTCGCACCCGCTCGCCAGCGTCCGCGAGGCCTACAACGCGGTCTTCGTCGAGTCCGAGGCGGCCGGCCAGCTCATGTTCTACGGTCCCGGGGCCGGTGGCGCGCCGACCGCCAGCGCCGTGCTCGGCGACCTCGTCACCGTGGCCCGCAACCGCCTCGCCGGCACCCGCGGCGCGGGGGAGTCGGCGTACGCCGATCGCGCGGTGCAGCCGATGGGCGAGACCCGCACCCGCTACCACGTCGCCATCGACGTCGACGACCGCGCGGGCGTGCTCGCGGCGGTCGCCAACGCCTTCGCCGACCACGACGTGTCGATCCAGACGGTCCGGCAGGAGGGCCGCGGGGCCGACGCCCAGCTCGTCGTCGTCTCGCACGCCGCCTCCGACGCCGCGCTCAGCGCGACCGTCGACCAGCTGCGCAACATGGACATCGTCCGCGAGGTCACCTCGGTGATGCGCGTCGAGGGAGGGGACGAGTGAGCACCGGCATGACCACGACGACCAGTGGGACGACCAACGGCCAGTGGCGCGGGGTCATCGAGGAGTACCGCGACCTCCTCGAGATCCCCGAGGGCCTGGCGGCCGTCACCCTCCGCGAGGGCGGCACCCCGCTGGTGCACTCGGAATGGCTCACCGGCGCCACCGGCGGCCAGGTGTGGCTCAAGGTCGAGGCCAACAACCCCACCGGCTCCTTCAAGGACCGCGGCATGACCGCGGCCATCTCGGTGGCGAAGCACGAGGGCGCGCAGGCCGTGGTCTGCGCCTCGACGGGCAACACCTCGGCGTCGATGGCCGCCTACGCCGCCAAGGCGGGGCTCAAGCCGCTCGTGCTGATCCCCGAGGGCAAGATCGCCGCCGGCAAGATGGCGCAGGCCGTCGTGCACGGTGCGCAGATCATCATGGTGCGCGGCAACTTCGACCACTGCCTCGACATCGCGCGCGGGCTGGCTCGCGACTACCCGGTGGCACTGGTGAACTCGGTCAACCCCGTCCGCCTCCAGGGCCAGAAGACCGCGTCCTTCGAGGTCGTCGACTTCCTCGGCGACGCCCCCGACTACCACCTGCTGCCCGTCGGCAACGCCGGCAACATCGCGGCGTACTGGCTCGGCTACCAGCAGTACGTCGAGCTCGGGCGGGCCACGAGGAAGCCCGTCATGCGGGGCTTCCAGGCCGAGGGCGCCGCGCCCCTCGTGACCGGCGAGCCCTTCCCGGACCCCGAGACCAAGGCGACCGCGATCCGCGTCGGCAACCCGGCCTCGTGGCACCTCGCCGAGATGGCGGCCAAGGAGTCCGAGGGTCGCTTCGCCGCGGTCTCCGACGCCCAGATCCTCGCCGCGCAGATCGAGCTGGCGCGCCGCGACGGCGTCTTCGTCGAGCCGGCCTCGGCGGCCGGTGTCGCCGGCCTGCTGGCCGAGCTGGCCGCGGGCGAGAGCTACGCCGGGCGCACGGTGGTCATCACGGTGACCGGTCACGGCCTCAAGGACACCGCCACCGCCCTGGAGTCGTTCGGCGACATTGTCGACACCGTGGTGGACGCCGACGTCGCGGCCGCGGCTGCGGCCGCCGGACTGGCCTGAGGGCGGTCGATGACGTTCATCGACGGGCCGGTGCGGGTCACCGTCCCGGCCACCTCGGCCAACCTCGGCCCGGGCTTCGACTCGCTGGGCCTTGCCCTCTCGCTCCGCGACGAGCTCGAGGCGGAGGTGCTCACCGACGGCCTGGTCGTCGAGGTCGACGGAGCCGGCGCAGGTGCGGACGGGACCGGCGTCCCCCGCGACGAGTCGCACCTCGTCGTCCGCTCCATGCGCGCCGCCTTCGCGCTCATGGGGGAGCAGCCGCCCGGCCTGCGCCTGTCGTGCCACAACGTCATCCCGCACGCCCGCGGGCTCGGGTCGTCCTCGGCCGCGATCGTCGCCGGCGTGGTGCTGGCCCGCGCGCTGGTCGCCGGGGGACAGCTGCTCGCCTCCGACGAGGCGCTGTTCGACCTCGCCGCCGACCTCGAGGGCCACCCCGACAACGTCGCCCCGGCCTTCTACGGCGGCTTCGTGATCAGCGGGCGCGAGGACGACCGCTGGTACGCCGTCCGTGCGGGCGTCGACCCGCGGATCACGGCCGTCGCCTTCGTGCCGCCCACGGGGGTGGAGACCAAGGTCGCCCGCGGGCTGCTGCCCGACGTCGTCGCGCACGCCGACGCCGCGGCCAACTCCGGTCGCGCCGCCCTGTTGGTCGCCGCCCTCACCGGGCAGCCCGAGCACCTGCTCGCCGGCACCCGGGACTGGCTGCACCAGGACCAGCGCGAGCCGGCCATGCCGGAGACGCTCGCGCTCGTCCGCCGCCTGCGCGCGGACGGCGTACCGGCCGTGGTCTCGGGCGCCGGGCCGACCGTGCTGGCGTTCGGGTCGAGTGACACCGCGGCGCTGAGGGCGAGCTGCCCGGACGGGTGGGCGTGTCACGACCTCGCGATCGAGCCTGACGGGGCCGTGCTGCTAACCTGAGCGGGCGCCGTTCGGCGTACTGCCCGTCCCGTTCCTCGTGTCCACCTCGAGGGATGCGTGCTCGGGCGACCACCATCCGCCTCGCAGGCCGCTCGAGCGCTCGCAGGCGACGCAACGTGCGAAGGATCCACGTGACCGAGACTCCCTCGAAGCCTGCCAAGAAGGCCGCTTCGAAGTCCTCCAGCAAGCCGTCCGGCCTCGGCTCGATGCTGCTGGCCGACCTCAAGTCGATGGCCGTCGGCCTCGGCATCCCCGGCGCCGGCTCGATGAAGAAGGCCCAGCTCGTCGACGCCATCAAGGCCGCCGGCACCCCGATCAGCTCCGCCCCTGCCGCGGACGCCCCTCGTGCCGAGGCATCGTCGGCCGCGACGGCTCCCGCCGAGACGAACGCCGAGACGAACGCCGAGACGAACGCCGAGACGAACGCCGAGGCGACCGCCGAGCCGGCCTCTGAGCCGGCCTCTGAGCCGGCCTCCGGGACGACTCCCGAGCCGACGTCCGCCGAGCCGGAGGAGCGGACCACCGTCCAGACGACGGTGCGCACCCGCACCCGCAAGCAGCGCCAGGCCGAGCAGGCCGAGCAGCGCTCCGAGCAGCCCGCTGACGCGCAGGGCCGGCAGGACCGGTCCCAGGACCAGCCGCAGGACCAGCCGCAGGACCGGCAGAAGGACCAGAAGGGCGACCAGAAGCAGGCCAAGGGCCAGCAGGGTGGCAACCAGGGCAAGCGCCAGCAGGACCAGAACAAGGGCCAGCAGGACCAGAACAAGGGCCAGCAGGACCAGAACAAGGGCCAGCAGGGCAACCAGCAGGGCAACCAGCAGGGCGGCAAGCAGGCGCAGGCCGACCAGCGCGGCCAGCAGGGCAACCAGCATGCGAACCAGCAGGGCAACCAGAACCCCGGCAACCAGAACCAGAACAGCCAGGACCTCGACGACGACGAGGACGGCGAGGGCGGCAGCCGCCGCAACCGGCGCCGCCGCGGCCGCGACCGCACGACCGTGCGCGCCGGCACCCGCAACGAGCCGGACACCACGATCCTCGAGGACGACGTCCTGGTGCCGGCTGCCGGCATCCTCGACGTGCTCGACAACTGCGCGTTCGTCCGCACCTCGGGCTACCTGCCGGGCACCGAGGACGTCTACCTGTCGCTGTCGATGGTGCGGAAGTACCACCTCCGCCGCGGTGACGCCGTGGTCGGCCAGGTCCGCCAGCCCCGCGAGGGCGAGCGCCGCGAGAAGTTCAACCCGATGGTCCGCATCGACAGCGTCAACGGCACCGAGGCCGAGGGCGCCAAGGAGCGCCCGGAGTTCTCCGACGCCGTCCCGGTGCACCCGCACCAGCGCCTGCGCCTCGCGGTCGAGGGCGACCTCACCGGCCAGGTCATCGACATCGCGGCGCCGATCGGCAAGGGCCAGCGCGGCCTCATCCTGACCCCGCCCCGCACCGGGGCCACCTCGCTCCTGCAGTCGATCGCCCGCTCGGTGACGACCAACAACCCCGAGTGCCACGTAATGGTCGTGCTCGTCGACGCCCGTCCCGAGGAGGTCACCGACTTCCAGCGCGCGGTCAAGGGCGAGGTCGTCGCCTCGACGTTCGACCGGCAGCCGGCCGACCACACCCTGGTCGCCGAGCTGGCCATCGAGCGGGCCAAGCGGCTCGTCGAGCTGGGCCACGACGTCGTCGTGCTGCTGGACTCCCTCACCCGCCTCGGGCGCGCGTACAACCTCGCGGCCCCGGCCAACGGGCGGGTGCTCGCCGGGATCGTCGACGCCTCCGCGGTCCACCCGACCAAGGAGTTCTTCGGCGCCGCGCGCAAGATCGAGGACGGCGGGTCGCTGACCGTGCTGGCCACGGTCGCGGTCGGCACCGGGTCGGCCACCGACGAGTTCTTCCTCGAGGAGATCGCCGGCACGGAGAACCTCGAGCTCGCGCTCAGCGCGGACCGTGCGGCCAAGGGCATCGTCCCGGCGGTCGACGTCACCGCCTCGGGCACGCGCCACGAGGAGAAGCTCCTGGCGCCCGCCGAGGGTGCGGTAGTGGGCGGCCTGCGCAAGCAGATCGCGGCAGCCGACACCCAGCAGGCCGTCGTCAAGGCGATCGGTCGCTGACGGGAATTCCCGGATTCGCTTCGCTGTTCATACCGGTGGCACACTTGTGCGTCGGTTCCGGTTCACGTCCTATGCGATCCACGCGGGCGACCCGGAACAATTCGAGAGGACACCCATGAAGAAGGACACTCACCCCGACTACGTCGAGACCGCCGTGACCTGCACGTGCGGCGCGTCGTTCACCACCCGCAGCACCGCGACCTCCGGCTCGATCCACGCCGACGTCTGCTCGCAGTGCCACCCGTTCTACACCGGCAAGCAGAAGATCCTCGACACCGGCGGCCGCGTCGCCCGGTTCGAGTCCCGCTACGGCAAGAAGGCTGCTGCCGAGAGCAAGTAGTCCACGCCAGGCGCCGGTCGCCCGCTCCGTGCGGGTGGCCGGCGCCTTGCTGTCTGTCCATGGGTGTGCCGAGCAGGAGGAGTGGAGCGAGATGTTCGAGGCCGTCGAGGGCATGCGTGCCGAGCACGCCGAGCTCGAGCAGCGACTGGCGCTCCCAGAGACGCATGCCGACCAGCGCCTGGCCAAGCAGCTCAACCAGAGGTACGCCGAGCTGACCGCGGTCGTCACCACGTGGCAGGAGTGGCTCCAGCTCGGTGACGACATCGAGGCGGCGCGCGAGCTCGCGTCCGACGACCCGGCCTTCGCCGAGGAGGCCGAGGAGCTGACACACCGCCGCGAGGTCGCGAGCGAGCGGTTGCGTCGCCTGCTCGTGCCGCGCGACGCCGCCGACGGCAAGGACGCGCTCCTCGAGATCAAGTCGGGGGAGGGCGGTGAGGAGTCGGCGCTGTTCGCGGGCGACCTGCTCCGGATGTACTCCCGCTACGCCGAGGCGCGCGGCTGGAGCGTCGAGGTCCTCGACTCCACCGAGTCCGACCTCGGCGGCTTCAAGTCCGTCACGGCCGCCGTGAAGGCCAGGGGCGCCGTCGAGCCCGGCCAGGCGCCGTACGCCCTGCTCAAGTTCGAGGGCGGCGTCCACCGCGTGCAGCGGGTGCCCGTGACCGAGTCGCAGGGTCGCGTGCACACCTCCGCCGCCGGCGTCCTGGTGATGCCCGAGGCCGAGCAGGTCGACGTCGAGATCAACGACAACGACCTGCGCATCGACGTCTACCGCTCCAGCGGACCCGGTGGCCAGAGCGTCAACACCACCGACTCGGCGGTGCGGATCACCCACCTCCCCACCGGCATCGTGGCCAGCTGCCAGAACGAGAAGAGCCAGCTCCAGAACAAGGAGCAGGCGATGCGGATCCTCCGGGGGCGCCTGCTCCAGGCCGCCCAGGACGCCGCCGACGCCGAGGCCAGCGACGCACGTCGCTCGCAGGTGCGCACCGTCGACCGCTCCGAGCGGATCCGCACCTACAACTTCCCGGAGAACCGGATCTCCGACCACCGCACCGGCTACAAGTCCTACAACCTCGACCAGGTGCTCGACGGCGACCTCCAGCCGGTGCTCGACTCGTGCGTCGAGGCCGACATGGCGGTCCGGCTCGCGGCACTCGAGTCGTGATGCGGGCCAGCGCGGCCCGCCGAGCCGCCGCGGCACGGCTGAGGGAGGCCGGCGTCGCCTCCCCGGAGCGCGACGCGGACCTCCTGCTCGCCCACGTGCTCGACGTACCCCTCGGCCGGCTGCCGCTCGTCGACGACCTCAGCGAGGACGACCAGGGGCAGTACGACGCCCTCCTCGCGCGCCGCGCGGCCCGCGAGCCGCTGCAGCACCTGACCGGCACCGCGGCGTTCCGGCACGTCGAGCTGGCCGTCGGCCCGGGGGTCTTCGTGCCCCGCCCCGAGACCGAGCTCCTCGCGGGGTGGGCCATCGACGTGGCCTCGACCCTCTCGTCCCCGGTCGTGGTCGACCTCTGCACCGGCTCGGGGGCGATTGCCAGGTCCGTCGCCGACGAGGTGCCCGGTGCCGAGGTGCACGCGGTCGAGCTCGACGAGGGCGCACTGGCCTGGGCCGAGCGCAACCTCGCCGGCACCGGCGTCGACCTGCGCCACGGTGACCTCGCGACGGCCTTCGACGACCTCGCGGGCATGGTCGACGTCGTCGTCTGCAACCCGCCCTACATCCCGCTCGAGGCGTGGGAGTCGGTGGCCGCGGAGGCACGTGACCACGACCCCTACCTGGCGCTGTTCTCCGGCCAGGACGGCCTCGACGCGATGCGTGTCCTGGAGCGGCGGGCCGCGCTGCTGCTGCGTCCCGGGGGAGTGGTCGGTGCCGAGCACGCCGACGTGCAGGGGGTGTCCGCGCCCGCCGTCTTCGCGGCGTCCGGCCGCTGGGTCGACGTCGCCGACCACCTCGACCTCGCGGGTCGAGCGCGCTACGTGACGGCGAGACTGGCACGATGAGCGGCGTGGACAGGTTCGAGACCTCGACCGAGGAGGAGCGCGAGGCAGCGATCACCGCTGCCGCCGGCGCCGTACGACGCGGAGAGCTGGTGGTCATCCCCACCGACACCGTCTACGGCATCGCCGCCGACGCCTTCTCGCACGACTCCGTGAAGGCGCTGCTGGAGGCGAAGGGCCGCGGGCGCGACATGCCCCCGCCGGTGCTGGTGTCGGCCGCGACGACGCTCGACGCGCTCGCGGAGGGGGTGCCCACGTGGGCTCGCACCCTGGTCGAGCAGTTCTGGCCGGGCCCGCTGACGCTCGTGTGCCGCCAGCAGGCCTCCCTCATGTGGGACCTCGGCGAGACCCGCGGCACCGTCGCGGTCCGGATGCCCGACGACGAGGTCGCCCTCGCCGTGCTCGAGCGCACCGGCCCGCTCGCGGTCAGCTCGGCCAACACCACCGGCCGGCCCGCGGCGACCGACGCGGCCACGGCCGAGGAGATGCTGGGCGACGCGGTCTCCGTGATCGTCGACGCCGGCACCTCGCCGGGTGGCGAGGCCTCCACGATCATCGACTGCACGGTCCCGGAGGGACGCGTCCTGCGCCACGGCGCGCTGTCGCTCGAGACGCTCAACGCGGCCCTCGAGGAGCACGGCGTCGTGCTCGTGGACGAGGACTGACGGCGGCCCGTGCGGGAATACCTCCTCGTCTTCCTGGTCGCCCTCTCGGTGACCTACCTGCTCACCGTCGTCGCACGCGAGATCGCGCTGCGCACGGGAGCCGTCGCCCAGGTCCGTGACCGCGACGTGCACGCGGAGCCGATCCCCTACCTCGGCGGGCTGGCGATGCTGGGCGGTCTCGTCGCGGCGTACGTCGTCGCGCAGCGGCTGCCCTTCCTGGGCGGGCAGAGCGAGTTCTTCGTCTTCAACGACGCCGGCGTCGTGCTGCTGGCCGGTGCGCTCGTGTGCGCGGTCGGCGTCATCGACGACATCTTCGACCTCGACGCGCTGACCAAGCTCGGGGGCCAGGTGCTGGCGGCCGGGCTGCTGGTCGCGCTCGGCGTGCGGTTCTACTACTTCCCGGGGCCCGACGGGGTGCAGTTCTCCCTCGACGACGCCCAGGGCGCCCTGCTCACGCTCGTCGTCGTCATCGGCACCATGAACGCGGTGAACTTCGTCGACGGCCTCGACGGCCTCGCTGCCGGGGTGGTCGGCATCGGGGCGGCGGCCTTCTTCTTCTACTGCTACATGGTCTCGGACCAGAACAACCTCACCCTCGCCACCACCGGCGCCCTGCTGAGCGCCGCTCTGGCGGGCGCGTGCGCGGGGTTCCTGCCGCACAACTTCCACCCCGCTCGCCTCTTCATGGGCGACTCGGGCTCGATGCTGATCGGCCTGGTGCTCTCGGCCAGCGCGCTGACCCTCACCGGCCAGTTCGTCGGGATGCCGGCCACCGAGGGCAACAGCCTCTTCGTGACCGTGCTGCCGGTGCTGCTGCCCATCTCGCTGCTGATGGTGCCGATGGTCGACCTCGTGCTCGCCGTCGTACGACGCACCCGGGCGGGCCGCTCGCCGATGAGCGCCGACAAGCAGCACCTGCACCACCGCCTGCTGGAGATCGGGCACTCCCAGCGCCGCGCGGTGCTGATCATGTGGATGTGGGCCTTCACCATCTCCACCGGCGCCGTGATCGTCAGCCTCTCGAGCAGCCCCGGGGTCTGGTGGGGCCTCGGCGCGATGCTGGCGCTGACCGTGGCGCTGACCTTCCTGCTGCCCAAGGTGCACCGCCCGCGCAAGACCGGGCTCGGTGACACCGGGCTGCCGGAGAACGCGCTGGTCGAGGGCCGGTCCGCGGACCCGCTCGACGAGCCCGGGGGCGAGGCGGACGCGGACTTGACCGCAGCCTCCGAACAGGGTGTCGTGGAGGCCTCCGGTGGCACCGGGACGGGTCCGGGCGAGACCGTCGCCTGATCCCGGTTGGGGGCCCTCGGAGACTTTGTGATAACTTTCACGAGCAGTCCAGAACTGCTTCCCAACTGAGTCGCACCGACCTCTTGAGAGACAGGCCGCCGCCATGACGACCGAGTCGAAGCACACGACCCGCACCGGGTCGTCGCCGCTCCTCGGTGCGTGGGGCGCAGGTGCCGTCGCGCTCCTGCTGCTCGTCGTGCTGGCCGCCTTCGCGGACGGGCGGCCGGCCGTCGTCGGCGCGGCCGTCGGGGGAGTGCTCACGCTCGCCGTCTTCGGGTTCGGCCTCGCCATCGTGTCCACGGTCGCGCGCGTGATGCCGTCGGCTTCGCTGCTGGTCGCGCTGATGACCTACGCCCTCCAGCTACTCGTCCTCGCGCTCTGCGTGGCCGCGATCGACCGGGCCGGCATCGGCCCCGACACCCTCCGGCCGAGCTGGTTCGCGGCGGGGGTGATCGTGGTGACGCTGCTCTGGCTGGCGGGCCAGGTGCTGGCCTCCGTGCGGCAGCGGATCCCGGTCTACGACCTCCCCGAGGAGGCTGGTGAGGGTCACCTCACCCAGCCCGTGCGGGCAGGTGCTCCGGTCGATCACCCCGGGGGTGAGCGATGAGCGAAACCGCTGCTAGTGTCCGGTCTGCGATGGCTCGACAGCTTCCCCCGACGGCCTCACCCGACGACGACACCCCCAAGGGCGACCCCTGGCACGCCTTCGGCTACATCGTCTCGGGCGTGGCGTTCTACGGGCTGGCGGGCTGGGCGCTCGATCGGTGGCTCGGAACGGACTTCCTCGTGGCGATCGGCATCCTCGTCGGTGCCGGCTTCGGGATCTACATGACGTATGCACGGTTCAACAAGGCAGTAGGAGACTGACTCGATGTTCGGCATCACGATGGCGGCGTCCGGTGACGAGTTCGTCGCCCCGGGCCCCAACAGCTTCGACTTCTCCGAGGTCCCGCTGTTCCACCTCGGTGGGCTCGCGGTCACCAAGCCCATGGTCCAGCTGCTCTTGGGTGCGGTCATCGTCTTCGGCTTCTTCTGGGTCGCCTTCCGCCGCCCGCAGCTCGTGCCGGGCCGGATGCAGTTCGCCGGCGAGAGCGCCTACGGCATGGTTCGCAACTCGATCGGCCGCGACATCATCGGCAGCCGCGACTTCGTCAAGTTCGTGCCCTACCTGGTGACGATCTTCTTCTTCCTCCTGATCAACAACGTGATGGCCTCGATCCCCGCGATCCAGTTCCCGACGTTCTCGCGTGCCTCGATGGCCTACGCGCTCGCCGGCCTGAGCTGGGTCATCTACAACGGGGTCGGCATCAAGAAGCACGGCTTCGTGGGCTACCTCAAGCTGCAGAGCGTGCCGAGCGGCGTCAGCCCGCTGATGTACCCGCTGCTGGTCCCGCTGGAGTTCTTCTCCAACATCCTGGTCCGCCCCGCGACGCTGGCGCTGCGACTCTTCGCCAACATGTTCGCCGGCCACCTGCTGATGATCCTGTTCACCACCGGTGGCCTCTTCCTCCTCCAGTACGGCGGCATCGGCTACGTCGCGGGTCCCGCCGCCTGGCTGCTCGCCATCGCCATCGGCTTCCTCGAGCTGCTGGTGCAGTTCCTGCAGGCCTACGTCTTCACCCTGCTCAACGCGATGTACATCTCCGGTGCACTCGCCGACGAGCACTGATCCACCCGCACCATCCTGATCTGCACCACCCCTACCTGAAGTAGCACCAACCGAAAGGAAACTGCCGTGGACGGCACTCTCAACGGCTCGCTCAACATGATCGGCTACGGTCTGGCGGCCATCGGCCCCGGTATCGGCATCGGCCTGATCTTCGCGGCCTACATCTCCGGTGTCGCACGTCAGCCGGAGGCCCAGGGCCGCCTGCAGTCGATCGCCATCCTGGGCTTCGCTCTCGCCGAGGCACTCGCGATCATCGGCATCGCGCTCGCCTTCGTCCTGAACTGACGCTGGCCCTCCACCGACCTAGGACTGCCACATGCAGAATCTGATCATCCTCGCCGCTGCCGAGGGCGAGAACGAGGGCGGCCACGCCCCGGAGAACCCGCTCGGCTTCGTGCCCGTCGAGTTCGCCCTGTCGCTCGTCATCTTCGGCCTGCTGCTCTTCCTCATCTGGAAGTTCGTCGCCCCGCGCTTCGAGCAGACCTTCGCCGAGCGCACCCAGGCGATCGAGGGTGGCATCGCCGCGGCCGAGTCCAAGCAGGCCGAGGCCGACGCCAAGCTCGCCGAGCTGGAGAAGCAGCTCGCCGACGCCCGGCACGAGGCGGCGCGCATCCGCGAGGAGGCGCGTGAGCAGGGTGCCCAGATCGTGGCGGAGATGCGGGAGACGGCCCAGGCCGAGTCCGCCCGCATCGTCGAGCACGGCAAGGCCCAGATCGAGGCCGAGCGCCAGCAGGCGGTCACCTCGCTCCGTGCCGAGGTCGGCACCCTCGCGACCGGCCTGGCCGGTCGCATCGTCGGCGAGAGCCTGGAGGACGAGGCTCGTCAGAGCCGCGTCGTCGAGCGCTTCCTCGCCGAGCTCGAGGCCGACAACGGTGCCTCGTCGGGGAGTGTCAACTGATGATGCGAGGTGCGTCCGCAGACGCCTACGCCGCAGCCGCCGCCGTGCTTCCGGGCACCGGCGACCTGGGCCGGGTGGGGCAGGACCTGTTCGGGACGGCGGACCTGCTCCGCGCCGAGCCGGGCCTGCGCCGGGTCGCCACCGACGTGTCGATCCCGGCCGAGGCCAAGGCCGAGCTGCTCCGCGGGGTGCTGGCCGGCAAGGTCGCGCCCGAGTCCCTCGACGTCGTCACCGCTGCGGTCTCGCAGCGGTGGACCGCCGGACGTGACCTGGGCGACGCCCTGGAGCAGCTGGGCGTCGTCGCCACGGTGCGCTCCACCGGCAGTGAGGCCACTCGCCTCGAGGACGAGGTCTTCGCGGTGGGCCGGCTCGTGCAGGAGAACCCTGCGCTGCGCGACGCGCTCTCCGACCCGGCCCGCAGCCGGGGCGACAAGGCGGACCTGGTCAAGGGTCTGCTGGGCGACAAGGTCCTGCCCGCGACGGTCGCGCTCGTGCAGCAGGCGCTGTCCGGCAGCCACCGCACCGTCGCGGTCGCGCTGGCGGCCTTCCAGAAGGTGGCGGCCGAGGTCCGTGGGGAAGGGGTCGCGACCGTTCGCGTCGCCCGCCCCCTCTCGGGCGCCGACCGCGACCGGCTCGCCGGCGCGCTGGCGCGCAGCTACGGCCGCGAGGTCCACCTCAACGTCATCGTCGACCCCGACGTCATCGGTGGCATCCGTGTCGAGATCGGCGACGACGTCGTCGACGGGACGGTGTCCAGCCGCCTCGACGACGCCGGACGCAGGCTCGCCGGCTGACGCCCCACCGACAACCCAGAACTTTTCGAGCAGAGCAGACCCAGAGAACAGGTGAGATGAAATGACGGAGCTGTCCATCCGTCCGGACGAGATCCGGGACGCGCTTCAGCGCTTCGTGTCGGACTACAAGCCCGACTCGGCGACCAAGGAAGAGGTCGGCACGGTTGCCGAGGCCGCCGACGGCATCGCCCGCGTGAGCGGTCTGCCCTCGGTCATGGCCAACGAGCTGCTCGAGTTCGAGGACGGCACGCTCGGCCTCGCCCTCAACCTCGACACCCGCGAGGTGGGCGTCGTGGTCCTGGGTGACTTCGACAAGATCGAGGAGGGCCAGACCGTGCGTCGCACGGGCGAGATCCTTTCGGTCCCGGTCGGGGAGAACTACCTCGGCCGCGTGGTCGACCCGCTCGGCAACCCGATCGACGGCCTCGGCGACATCGCCTCCGACGAGCGTCGCGCGCTGGAGCTCCAGGCTCCCGGCGTGATGGTGCGCAAGTCGGTGCACGAGCCGCTCGCCACCGGCATCAAGGCGATCGACGCCCTGACGCCTGTGGGCCGTGGCCAGCGCCAGCTGATCATCGGTGACCGCGCGACCGGCAAGACCACGATCGCGATCGACACGATCATCAACCAGAAGCAGAACTGGGAGTCCGGTGACCCGGACAAGCAGGTGCGCTGCATCTACGTCGCCATCGGCCAGAAGGGCTCGACCATCGCCTCCGTGCGTGGTGCCCTCGAGGAGGCCGGCGCCCTGGAGTACACGACCATCGTGGCCTCCCCGGCGTCCGACTCGGCCGGCTTCAAGTACCTCGCCCCCTACACCGGCTCGGCCATCGGCCAGCACTGGATGTACGCCGGCAAGCACGTGCTGATCGTGTTCGACGACCTGACCAAGCAGGCCGAGGCCTACCGCGCCGTGTCGCTGCTGCTGCGTCGCCCGCCGGGCCGCGAGGCCTACCCCGGTGACGTGTTCTACCTGCACAGCCGGCTCCTCGAGCGTTGCGCGAAGCTCTCCGACGACATGGGCAAGGGCTCGATGACGGGTCTGCCGATCATCGAGACCAAGGCCAACGACGTCTCGGCGTTCATCCCGACCAACGTCATCTCGATCACCGACGGCCAGATCTTCCTGCAGTCCGACCTGTTCGCGGCCAACCAGCGCCCGGCGATCGACGTGGGTGTCTCGGTCTCGCGCGTGGGTGGCTCGGCCATGACGAAGGCGATGAAGGCCGTCACCGGCTCGCTCAAGGTCGACCTGGCGCAGTTCCGCGCCATGGAGGCCTTCGCGATGTTCGCCTCCGACCTCGACGCCGCCTCGCGCCAGCAGCTCGACCGTGGCCAGCGCCTGATGGCCCTGCTCAAGCAGCCGCAGTACTCGCCGTACCCGGTCGAGGAGATGACCGTCTCCCTGTGGACCGGCACGTCGGGTCGCCTCGACAAGGTCCCGACCGACGACGTGCTGCGCTTCGAGAACGAGTTCCTCGACTACCTGCGTCGCAGCCACGAGGGCATCCTCGCCGGCATCCGCGAGACCCAGAAGTTCGAGGACTCCACCGAGGACCAGCTCGCTGCGGCCTACGACTCCTTCCTCGACCAGTTCGAGACCTCCGACGGCCAGAGCATCAAGGCCGGCAAGGAGGAGCACGTCGCTCTCGAGGACGAGGACGTCGAGCAGGAGCAGATCGTCAAGCAGAAGCGGGGCTGAACCATGGCTCTCTCGGTACGCGAGTACCGCGCGCGGATCAAGTCGACGGAGTCGATGAAGAAGATCACGCGTGCCATGGAGCTCATCGCCGCGTCCCGGATCATCAAGGCGCAGCAGCGGGCCCAGGCCGCAGCGCCGTACGCCCGTGAGCTCACCCGCGCGGTGTCGGCCGTGGCGACGTTCTCCAACGTCGACCACGCCCTCACCCTCGAGCCGGAGGACCCCAAGCGGGCGGCGATCCTGATCGTCACCTCCGACCGCGGTCTGGCGGGTGCCTACTCCTCGAGCGTGCTCAAGGAGGCCGAGCGCCTCATCGAGAAGCTCAAGGGCGAGGGCAAGGAGGTCGACCTCTACATCTCCGGACGCAAGGGCGAGGCCTACTTCAAGTTCCGCCAGCGCGCCGTGGTGCAGGCCTGGACGGGTCACTCCGACCAGCCGACCTACGACGTGGCGGCCGAGATCGGCGCCCGGCTCATCGAGACCTTCCTCGCCGAGGAGGGTGACGGCGGCGTCGACGAGGTGCACGTGGTCTACACGCGCTTCCGCTCGATGCTCAGCCAGGAGCCGACCGCCGTACGCCTGCTGCCGCTGGAGGTCGTCGAGGGCACGGAGGCGCCCGAGGAGGGTGACCTGCTGCCGCTCTACGAGTTCGAGCCGTCGCCGTCCGACGTCCTGGACTCGCTGCTGCCGCGCTACGTCCAGAGCCGGATCTTCTTCGCCCTGCTGCAGGCGGCCGCCTCCGAGCTCGCCGCCCGACAGAAGGCGATGAAGGCTGCGACGGACAACGCGGACGAGCTCATCAAGAAGTACAAGCGCATCGCCAACCAGGCTCGCCAGGCTGGCATCACACAGGAAATCAGCGAGATCGTCGGTGGCGTCAACGCGCTCGCCGACGCACAAGCCGGGAGTGAATGAGATATGACTGCCACCATCAACGAGTCCGCGGAGACCACCTCTGCAGGCGGCGTGGGCCGCATCGCCCGCGTCATCGGCCCGGTCGTGGACATCGAGTTCCCGACCGACTCCATGCCGCCCCTCTACAACGCGCTCACGTGCGAGTTCCAGCTGAGCGGCGAGACCCACTCGATCATCCTCGAGGTCGCCCAGCACATCGGTGACGGCATGGTCCGCGCCATCTCGATGAAGCCGACCGACGGCCTCGTCCGCGGCGGCCAGGTCGTCGACACCGGTGAGTCGATCACCGTGCCGGTCGGCGACGCGACGCTCGGCAAGGTGTTCAACACCACCGGCGACGTGCTCAACCTGGCCGAGGGCGAGACCTTCGAGCCCGCCGAGCGGTGGGGCATCCACCGCAAGGCCCCGGCCTTCGACCAGCTGGAGTCGAAGACCCAGATGTTCGAGACCGGCATCAAGGTCATCGACCTGCTCACCCCCTACGTCCAGGGCGGCAAGATCGGCCTGTTCGGCGGTGCCGGCGTCGGCAAGACCGTGCTCATCCAGGAGATGATCGCGCGCGTCGCCAAGGACCACGGCGGTGTGTCGGTGTTCGCCGGGGTGGGCGAGCGCACCCGTGAGGGCAACGACCTCATCGTCGAGATGGAGGAGGCCGGCGTCCTCGGGCAGACCGCCCTCGTCTTCGGCCAGATGGACGAGCCGCCGGGCACCCGCCTGCGGGTCGCGCTGTCCGCCCTGACGATGGCGGAGTACTTCCGCGACGTGCAGAAGCAGGACGTGCTGCTCTTCATCGACAACATCTTCCGCTTCACCCAGGCCGGCTCCGAGGTCTCCACGCTGCTCGGCCGCATGCCGTCCGCCGTGGGCTACCAGCCCAACCTGGCCGACGAGATGGGTCAGCTGCAGGAGCGCATCACCTCGACGCGTGGTCACTCGATCACGTCGCTCCAGGCGATCTACGTCCCCGCCGACGACTACACCGACCCGGCCCCGGCCACGACGTTCGCCCACCTGGACGCCACGACCGAGCTGTCGCGCGAGATCGCCTCGCTCGGCATCTACCCGGCCGTGGACCCGCTGACGTCGACCTCGCGCATCCTCGACCCGCAGTACATCGGCGAGGACCACTACCGCTGCGCGGTGCGGGTCAAGCAGATCCTGCAGCGCAACAAGGAGCTCCAGGACATCATCGCGATCCTCGGTGTCGACGAGCTCTCCGAGGAGGACCGCATCATCGTCTCCCGTGCGCGTCGCATCCAGCGCTTCCTGTCGCAGAACACCTACGTCGCCAAGCAGTTCACCGGCATCGAGGGTTCGACCGTCCCGGTGGCCGACACCATCGAGGCGTTCAACAAGATCGCCGACGGCGAGTACGACCACGTGGCCGAGCAGGCCTTCTTCATGTGCGGCGGTCTGGACGACGTCGAGCAGAAGTGGGCCGAGATCCAGAAGAGCCTCTGATGGCAGAGTCCTCCGGCAAGGTCCTCCAGGTCGAGCTGGTCGCCGCCGACCGTCTCGTCTGGTCGGGCCAGGCCACCATGGTCATCGCCCGCACCACGGAGGGCGACGTCGGCATCCTGCCCAACCACGCTCCGCTGCTGTCCTCGATCATCGAGGGTGTCGTGGACGTGCAGACGGTGGACGGCGAGACCTGGATCGCGGCGGTCGACGCCGGCTTCCTCTCGGTCGCCGACAACCGGGTCTCGATCCTCTCCGAGCGGGCCGAGATGTCGCACGAGATCGACCTCGAGCACGCCCGGGCCGAGCTCGAGCGCTGCAAGCAGGCCGGCGAGAACGACGACGAGGCGCAGGAGAAGGTCCGTCGCGCCGAGGCACGGGTCCGTGCCGCGGAGCGGGCCTCCTGACAGTCGTCAAGACACTGGCGCTAGGGTGAGCGCACGAACCGCAGGGTTCGTGCGCTCATCTGTATTTCTCGGTGCTTCTGGTCGGACCGCCCCGGGCGGTCGAAGGGATGCGTGGATGCCGGTCTGGGAGTGGCTGCTCGACCTGGTCGGGCTCTTCCTGCTGCTTGCCCTGCTCTACGGCATCACCCTCATCGTGCGACGCCGCCTCCTGGCCCGCCACGGCGGCACCTTCGAGCTGAGCTACCGCGTCCGTCCCGAGCACCCCGGCCGCGGCTGGCTCCTCGGCATCGGTCGCTACTCCGGGCAGTCCCTGGAGTGGTTCCGGATCTTCTCGCTCTCGCCGCGCCCCAAGCGCGTGTGGGCGCGCGACCTCCTCGAGTACTCCGGCCGTCGGGCCCCTGCCGGGCCCGAGGAGATGTCGCTCTACGACGGTCACGTGGTGGCGTCGTGCCACTACAGCGGCGATCCCCTCGAGATCGCGATGAGCGAGGCGTCGCTCACCGGGTTCCAGGCCTGGCTCGAGTCCGGTCCTCCCGGCACCGACTGGAACCGTCGCTAGCCGCTCGCCCGTCCGGTCGAGCGACCCACCCGCAGCGTGACGGGCAGCAGCACGTCGGCGGCGGGCTCGTCGGCGACCCGGGCCAGAGCGGCACCCGCCGTCGCCCGGCCCTTCTCGGCGAACGGCTGGACCACCGTGGTGAGCTCGAGGTCGAGCCACGGGGTGTCGATGCCGTCGAAGCCGGCGACGCTGAGGTCGCCCGGCACGTCGAGGTCGCGCCGGCGGGCCTCGAGCACGACCGCCGCGGCCTGGACGTCGCTCTGGCACACGATCGCCGTCACGTCCGGCTCGCCGTCGAGGAAGGCCGAGGCCAGATCCTGGGCGGCGGTGAGGTCGCTGACGCAGCGACCGACCACGACCGCGTCGGGGAACACCTCGCGCAGGCCGGCCTCGCGCTCGCGCTGCGGGTGCGACTCCTGGAGCGTGAGGGTCGCGACGCGGCGGTGCCCGAGGTCGTGCAGGTGGCGGGCGACCGAGGCAGACCCTCCGCGGTGGTCGATGTCGATGAACGTGGCGCCCGGCCACGCCGGCCCCTCCACGACGACCAGCGGCACGTCACGCGCGACGAGGTCGTCGTACGCCGCCCAGGTCTCCTGGCCGCAGACCTGGTAGATCACCGCGTCGAGGGGGAGCCGCGCGTGCTCGACGCTGTCGCCCATCAGGAGCAGGCCCATGCCGGCCGCCTCCAGCACCTCGGACACCGCGTCGAGCATCGGCAGCGCGGCCGGGTCGCGGAACGCGGTGCTCAGCGGCCCGACGGCGATGCCGACCACGCCACTGCGGCCCTGGCGCAGGTTGCGGGCCAGGGGGTTGGGCCCGGTGTAGCCGAGCGAGCCGGCGGCGGCGAGGACCCGCTCGCGGGTCGGCCCGGAGACGGGCTTGTTGCCGGAGAAGGCCAGCGACGCGGTCGAGAGCGACACGCCCGCGGCCGCGGCGACGTCGGCCAGGGTCGGGGTGCGAGTTGATCCGGACACGGGGCAGAGGTTAGCATCGAATCGATTCGATCGAAACGATTCGATCATCCGCGCACCGAGGAGAGCCGTGCCCCAGCTGACCGCCGCCCGCAACGCCGTCGGGCTGACGTTCTTCCTCAACGGGCTGGTCTTCGCCAGCTGGGTCTCGCGCATCCCCGAGGTGCGCTCCAGCTTCGAGCTCTCCAACGGCCAGCTCGGCCTGGTCCTGCTCGCCATCGCCATGGGGTCGGTCGCAGCGCTGCCGACCACCGGAGCCCTGATCAACCGCTGGGGGACCGTGCGCATCGTCCGGCTGGGTGCGGTCGCCGCGTCGGTCGGCATGCTCACGGCGGCGCTCAGCCTGGGCAACCTCCTGCCGGCGACGGTGGCCGGGTTGTTCGTCTACGGCCTCGGCATCGGGGTCTGGGACGTCGCGATGAACGTCGAGGCGGCTGAGGTCGAGCGTGGCCTCGGGCGCACGATCATGCCGCGCTTCCACGCCGGGTTCAGCGGCGGGACGGTCGTCGGCGCGCTGCTCGGCGCGCTCGTCGTCGAGGTCGATCTCCCCGCGGTGGTGCACCTGGTCACGATCGTCGTGATCGCCCTGGTCCTGGTCCTGCGCACCTCGCCGGCGTTCCTGCCGGTGGCCGAGACCCACGCGGAGCACCAGGTCTCCGCCGCGCGCGCGTGGCTCGAGCCGCGCACCCTGATGATCGGCGTGATGGTGCTCGCGCTCGCCATGACCGAGGGCACCGCCAACGACTGGCTCGCCGTCGCGCTCGTCGACGGGCACGACGTCTCCCACGCGACGGGGGTGGCGGGGTTCGCGGTGTTCGTGACGGCGATGACCGTCGGACGCTTCATCGGCACCGGCCTCATCGACCGGTTCGGCCGCGTGGTCGTCCTCTGGTCGACGATGGTGGTCGCGGGGGCGGGCGTGCTGCTGATCGTGTTCTCGACCCAGCCGGTCCTGGTCGTCCTCGGGATCGTGCTGTGGGGCGTCGGGGCCTCGCTCGGCTTCCCGGTCGGCATGAGCGCCGCGGCCGACGACCCGGTCCGGGCCGCCTCCCGGGTGAGCGTGGTGTCGACCATCGGCTATGCCGCCTTCCTCGCCGGCCCGCCCTTCCTCGGATTCGTCGGCGACGAGGTCGGCACCCTCAAGGCGCTCCTGGTGGTGGCGTTCCTGCTCCTGCCTGCGGCGCTGGTCGTCCCGTCCGCCCGCGAGCAGCAGCGGGTCAGCGCCCCACCCGCACGCTGACGCCGTCGGTCGCGGGCCAGCTCGACGCCGTACGACGATCGCCGCCGTCGCCGCGCGACCTGCCCGGGCACGTCATGGCGAAGGCCGACGACACGAGCTTCTGCGACAGCACGAGCTGCTTGCGGTACTGCTGCGGGACGTAGCTGCGACCCGTCATCGCGACGGTGACCTGCGTGCCGCGGCCCGCGGCCAGGGAGAACGTCACCGTGCCCCACGTGCCGCCGTCGTGCCCGTTGATCGTCGCGCCGCCCCGGCAGGGGTTGGGCACGGAGTAGGAGCCGAGGCCGTAGCCGGAGCCGGGAGCCACCTCGCGCTGCATGGTGCGCACCAGTCGGCGGGGGATGAGCCTGCCCGACTCCAGGGCTGCGTGGAAGTCGTTGAGGTCGGTGGTCGTGGAGACCAGGGACCCGGCCGAGGAGAACATCGACGGGTGGAACCGCTCCAGGGCGACGAGGCGGGGGAGTCGCGCGTACTCGGCGAGACGGGGCGCGGGGAGGCGCCGGTCGTCGGCGAAGAAGCTGTCGCCCATGCCCGCCGGGCGCAGGATGCGGCGCTCGGCGAGCGCGGCCACGGAGCGGCCCGTCGCCTGCGTGAGCAGCTGGCCGAGGACGACGTAGTTGGTGTTGCTGTAGGAGAACTCGCCCGGCGCCGTGACCGGCAGCTGCTGGGCCACGGCGATCAGCTGGGCGTCGGTCCACCGGTCGTCGGTGGCGTCGAGGAAGCCCTGGGTCGTGTCGGCCTCGGCGACGAGCGGGGTCAGGAACTCCGGGAGCCCGCTCGTGTGGCTGAGCAGCTGGCGCACCGTGACGGACTCCTGCCCCGGCCACAACCCGGGCGCGACCTCGCCGATCGTCGTGTCGAGGGTCCAGGTGCCCCGGTCGACCAGCTGCAGCGCCAGCACCGAGACGAGCTGCTTGGACACGCTGCCCGCCCGGTAGGCCGAGCCGGCCACGGCCGGGCGCCGCGGGTCGACCTGCGAGCTGCCCGCGGCCATCGACCACGTCTGGTCCCCGCGTCGCACCTCGACGTCGACCGCCACGGCTCCGGCCCCCCGGAGTCGCCGGACCAGCCGCTCGACCGCGTCGGAGCGCATCTCGGTGCGGGACCGGTCGGTGGAGGGCTGGTCGGTGGGGGCTTGGTCGGTGCGGGCCCGCTCGGCCGGCGCGGCCGTGGCCGCGCCGGTCGCGCCCAGGAGACCCGCCGCGACGGCGAGCGCGGTGGCGGCGGCCACCGTCCTGCCCGCCGGGCGGCGCCGTGGACGTGCTGTGGTCATCGAACGCATGAGCGTCCCTCCGATCGTCGTGGACGTGCCTGCCTCATGGCTACCACGCGATCCGGGCGCCGAAACCCCTACCAAGGTCGGGTTCAGGAGTAGCGCAGCGAGCCGGGGGTGTCGAGGCCCTCGCCGGTCTCCAGCAGCGTCTTGAGGCCGGACAGGATCATCGGCCAGCCGCCGTAGAGCTCGGGGTTGGCCTGGTCGGGGAGGCCGTCGTGGATGACGGTGAGCCGGCACGAGGTGCCGACCGGGACGATCTGCCAGGTGACCCGGGTCGTGCCCTGGGCCCTGACCTCGTCGCTCCAGAGCGCCTCGAAGGTCTGCACCAGCAGGCGCGGCGGATCGACCTCGACGTTGGTGCCCTTCGAGATGTCGACGGTGCCGGGGACGCCGGCGACGTAGTCGGACCCGGTGGTCCAGTCGCTCTGGACGCCGACCCCGAAGCTGTAGATCGCGCGCTGCTGCGGGTCGGTGATGGCCTCCCACAGGCGCTCGGGCGTGGTCTTGATGTAGACCTCGAAGACTGCTGTGCCGGCGGCAACGGGCGCGGTGCCCTGCTCCCACGAGACGGTCGTGACGCTGCTCATGTCCTCATCCTCCAGATAGCTCTTGAGGCCGCTGAGCGTGGCTGCCCAGGGCTCGGCGTACTTGCTCACCCACCGGTCGTGGACGAGCCGGATCGGGACGGGGTTGAGGAAGTGCAGCTTCTCGCGGCCCTGCTTGCGCGTGGTCACCACGCCGGCCTCCTCGAGCACCTTCAGGTGCTTCATCACGCCGAACCGGGTCATCTCCAGCCGCCCCTCGAGGGCGGTGAGGGTCTGGCCGTCGTCAGCGAAGAGCGCGTCCAGCAGGGCCCGACGGGTCGGGTCTGCCAGCGCCTTGAACACCTCGTCCATGGCCCGACAATAGGTGACCATATGGTCACATGTCAACGGACTAGCGTCGAGGGATGACCACGACGACCACGCCGACCCGAGCAGCCCTGCTCGCCCTCCCCGGGCTCACGCTCGCCGTCGCCGGGCTGTTCCACCCGCACTCGCTCAGCCATGCGTCGGCACCGCGCTGGACGATGCTGCACGTGGCGGGGCTGGTCGTCTTCCCGCTCGTCGGCCTCGCGCTGGCAGCGCTCGTGAGGGATCGACGTGATCCGGTGGCCGGCCTCGTGGTGCTGACGGCCTACCTCTACGCGACGGCGTACTCCGCGCTCGACGTGATCAGCGGCATCGGGGCCGGCTACGTCACCTGGCGCCTGGGCGAGGGCGTCCCGCGACCCGACGAGGTGCGGTTCCTCTTCGTCATCGGCGGGCGGATCGGGGACGTCGGTTCGGTGGCGCTGATCGCCTGCGCCGTGGTCGTCGCTGCCGATGCCCTGCGACGGCTGGGACCGCTCGCGCTGCCGGGCCTGCTGATGGTGCCCGGTGCGCTGCTCGTCCACGTCGGGCACATCTTCGCACCGACGGGGGTGGCCGGGATGGCGCTCGTGGGTCTGGCCACCGGCTACCTCGGGTGGTGCGCGGCGCGAACCGCCGGTGCCCGCTAGCCCCGCTCGCCGCCGGGCACCCAGAGCACGTCGCCGTTCGCGCGGTTCGCGTGGCGGGCGAGGATGAAGAGGAGATCGGAGAGCCGGTTGAGGTAGGTGATCGCGAGCAGGTTCATCGACTCCTCGTGCTCGGCCCACGCGGCCCAGCCGGCCCGCTCCGCGCGTCGTACGACGGTGCGCGCCACGTGGAGGTGCGCGGCCCCGAGCGTGCCCCCGTTGAGGATGAAGGAGCGCAGCGCCGGCAGCTCCTCGTTGTAGTGGTCGCACCACGCCTCGAGCCGGTCGACGTAGTCCTGCTCGACGCGCAGCGGCGGGTACTGGGGGTCGGGCACGACGGGCGTGGAGAAGTCCGCGCCGACGTCGAAGAGGTCGTTCTGCACGTGGGTGAGCACGGCGACCACGTCGTCGTCGAGGTCTCCCTGCGCCAGTGCGACCCCGATGTGGGCGTTGCCCTCGTCGACGCAGGCGTACGCCTCGAGGCGGAGGTCCGTCTTGGACGTCTCGCTCATGTCGCCGAGCCGGGTCCGCCCGGCGTCGCCGGTGCGGGTGTAGATGCGCGTCAGGTTGACCATGCCCCGACCCTAGTGGGGAGCCGGGACCCGAACCCGTTCGCACGACGCGCCGAAAAGGTGAGGCGTGGATGCAACCGAAGGGAGTACAACGGCGTCTATGAGGTGACAGCAGTCACGTTGCGGCGTCGGGGGACGTCGGGAAGGGGCACCCGATGAACATCTTCACGGACGGTCACACCCTGGTCCTGCAGGGCGCGTTCGACGTGCGCAGCACGTGGGAGGTCCGCGACGCGATCTACGAGCGCCTCGACGGCCCCGACGACGACGTCGTCATCGACATGACCGACGTGACCACCATCGACGCCACCGCCCTGCGCCTGCTCGCGGTCGCCACCCGGGCCGCCTGGCTGTCCGGGCACCACCTCACCGTCCGCAACCCCGGACCGGCCGTGCGACGCATGGCGCACCTGACGCGGCTCGCCCACGCGATCGAGGTCGAGAGGGTCGCCGCAACCGCGTGACGCTGAGGTTGTTGTCACATTTCCTGCCGGTGACTGATCGGTAACCAGCGTCCTACATTGACCCCATGACGGATGCTCCGGCTCAGAAGGACCGCCCCTGGGTGATGCGGACGTACGCCGGCCACTCGACGGCCGCGGCGTCCAACGCGCTCTACCGCACCAACCTGGCCAAGGGGCAGACCGGACTCAGCGTCGCGTTCGACCTGCCCACGCAGACCGGCTACGACCCCGACGACCCGCTCAGCCGCGGCGAGGTCGGCAAGGTCGGCGTGCCCGTCCCGCACCTGGGGGAGATGCGCAAGCTCTTCGACGGGATCCCGCTGACGGAGATGAACACGTCGATGACGATCAACGCCGTCGCGATGTGGATGCTCGCGATGTACCAGGTCGTGGCGGAGGAGCAGAACCCCGACTCCCCGCCGGCGGAGGTCGCCGCGCAGCTCGCCGGCACCACCCAGAACGACATCATCAAGGAGTACCTCTCGCGCGGGACGTACGCCTTCCCGCCCGAGGCCTCGATGCGGCTGATCGCCGACATGATCGCCTACACGGTCCACCAGGTCCCGCAGTGGAACCCGATCAACATCTGCAGCTACCACCTGCAGGAGGCCGGGGCGACGCCGACGCAGGAGCTCGCCTACGCGCTGAGCACCGCGATCGCCGTGCTCGACCAGGTCAGGGACGCGGGCCAGGTCTCCGAGGACGACTTCGAGAAGGTCGTCGGCCGGATCTCGTTCTTCGTCAACGCCGGCGTGCGCTTCGTCGAGGAGACCTGCAAGATGCGGGCCTTCGTCCGGCTCTGGGACGAGATCACCCGCGAGCGCTACGGCGTGCAGGACGAGAAGATGCGCCGCTTCCGCTACGGCGTCCAGGTGAACTCGCTCGGCCTCACCGAGGCGCAGCCGGAGAACAACGTGCAGCGGATCGTGCTCGAGATGCTCGGTGTCACCCTCTCGAAGAACGCGCGCGCCCGTGCCCTGCAGCTGCCGGCCTGGAACGAGGCCCTCGGCCTGCCGCGTCCGTGGGACCAGCAGTGGTCCCTGCGCCTCCAGCAGGTGCTGGCCTTCGAGTCCGACCTGCTGGAGCATGACGACATCTTCGACGGCTCGCACGTGATCGAGGCCAAGGTCGCCGAGCTGGTCGAGGGGGCACGGGCCGAGATCGACCGTGTGCAGGCGATGGGCGGCGCGATCGCCGCCGTCGACTACATGAAGTCCGAGCTGGTCTCGTCCCACGCGGCCCGGCGCGCACGCATCGAGTCGGGTGAGGAGGTGATCGTCGGCGTCAACAGGTACGAGACCACCGAGCCGTCGCCGCTCACCGCGGACCTGGACGGCGCGATCATGGCCGCCGACCCGGAGGCCGAGAACGCCGCGCGGACCAGCGTCGAGCAGTGGAAGGCCCAGCGTGACGAGACCGAGGTGGCCGACGCGCTGGCCGCCCTGGCCGCGGCCGCGAAGACCGACGAGAACCTGATGGCGCCGACGCTCGCCGCCGCCCGCGCCGGTGCGACGACCGGGGAGTGGGCCGGCACGCTGCGCTCGGTGTTCGGTGAGTACCGCGGACCCACCGGAGTCGCCGGCGCGGTGGCTCTGTCGTCGTCGGAGGGGTCGGCCGGCGCCGAGCTGTCCGCCGTGCGGGAGCGGGTGCGGGCCACGGGCGAGGAGCTCGGGGGCCGGCTGCGGCTGCTCGTCGGCAAGCCGGGTCTCGACGGCCACTCCAACGGGGCCGAGCAGGTCGCCGTGCGCGCGCGCGACGCCGGCTTCGAGGTGATCTACCAGGGCATCCGGCTCACGCCGGCCCAGATCGTCGCCGCCGCCGTCGCCGAGGACGTCCACTGCATCGGCCTGTCGATCCTCTCCGGGTCGCACATGGAGCTGGTGCCCGACGTGCTCGACGGACTGCGCGAGGCCGGGCTGGCCGACGTCCCGGTGATCGTCGGCGGGATCATCCCCGACGCCGACGGCCGCCGGCTGCGCGAGCTCGGGGTGGCCGCGGTCTACACGCCGAAGGACTACGGGCTCACCCAGATCATGGACGGCATCGTCGACGTCATCCGCTCGGCCAACGACCTGGACTGAGCCGGACTGGCACACTGCAGCCCATGCCCACCTCCGCCCGCCGCGTGATCGTGGTCGGCGCCGGCGTGGTCGGCCTGACCTGCGCGGTGCGCCTGCTCGAGGCGGGCCACCGGGTCGACGTCGTCGCGCGCGACCTGCCGCTCGAGACGACCTCAGCCGTGGCCGCCGCGCTCTGGTACCCCTACCGTGCGCTGCCCCAGGACCGCGTGACGGCCTGGTGCGCGACGACGTACGACGCCCTCGCGACGCTCGCCGCGGACGAGGAGTCCGGCGTGCGGATGCTCACCGGCACCGAGGTCCTGGCGACCCCGCAGCCCGATCCGTGGTGGCGTGCGGCGGTCCCGTCGCTCGACCGCGAGACGTCGCTGCCGCCCGGCTACGCCGACGGCTGGACGTTCGTCAGCCCCGTGCTCGACATGCCCGTCCACCTGCGCTGGCTGGCCGGCCGGGTCGACGAGCTCGGCGGCACCCTGACCCGGATGAACCTCTCGGCCCTCCCGGACGACGGCAGCCTCGTCGTCAACGCGACCGGTCTCGGCGCGCGCCACTTCGGGGCGGACCCGTCGGTCATGCCGGTCCGGGGGCAGGTGGTGGTCGTCGAGCAGGTCGGGCTCGAGCGGTGGATGCTCGACGGCGGATCGACGGGCGGCGGCCCGACCTACGTCGTGCCGCGCGGCTCCGAGATCGTCCTCGGAGGCACGAGCGTCGAGGGGGAGTGGAGCCGCACCCCGGACCCGGTCGTCGCCGAGCAGATCGTGCACCGTGCCGCCGCGCTCGTCCCCGAGATCGAGGGCGCGCGCGTGCTGCGGCACAAGGTCGGCCTGCGACCCTCCCGCCCGGAGGTGCGGCTCGAGCGGGTCGGCGGGGTGATCCACTGCTACGGCCACGGCGGTGCCGGGGTGACGCTGGCGTGGGGGTGCGCCGACGACGTGGTGGGACTCGCGGATGGCTGACCGACCGGTCTCCCGGGTCGTGGTGGCCCGGCACGGGGAGGCGCTCTACGAGTCCGAGCTGCTCAGCGACGCGGGCGGCTGGCTGAGCCCGCTGGGACGCGAGCAGGCTGCGGGGCTGGGGGAGCTGCTCGCCGCCGAGGTGATCACCCGCGTGTGGACGAGCGACATGTCGCGCGCCGTGCAGACCGGGGAGATCGTGGCCGCCCGGCTCGGCGTCGACGTCGTCGTGCGCACGGGCGTGCGCGAGTTCGGGGTCGGCGCCGCCGCGGGTACGACCGGCGTGCCCGACCCGTTCGCGGAGACCTTCGCAGCCTGGGTCTCGGGCGACCTGGCGGCCCGCATCCCGGGCGGGGAGAGCGGCGACGAGGTCGTCGCGCGCTGGTCCGGCGTGCTCGAGGCGATCGCGGACGAGCACGAGGGTGAGTCGGCGTTGCTGGTGAGCCACGGGGGCGTGATGAGCATGGTCCTGCCGCTGCTGGCGACGAACCTCGATCCCGGTCACGCCCGCGACCGGCCGATCCCGAACTGCGGCCACGCCGTCCTCGAACGGGGTGCGGCCGGATGGGTCGTGCGCTCGTGGCTCGGCGACCGGCTCGACCCGTGACGTGAGGTAAGGCTCCCCTCACATTCTTTGTGTACAGTGCCCGCGTGGGGTCGTCCAAGAAGGGCAAGGCCAAGGTCGCCAAGCTGCCCAAGAAGAAGTGCTGCGTGTCGTCGACGCGCTGCAAGCGGTGCCCCATCCGCATGCTGAAGGAGGGCACCCTGCCCCCGGGCTACACGGTCAAGAAGCGCAAGCTGGTGCGGATCGAGGTCAAGGGCGGCAAGAAGAAGGCCGCCTGACCCCTCCGGTCACCCCCGGAGCGCGACGGCCCAGACGACGGCCGCGACGACCAGCATCACCAGCAGTGCGATCCCCATGCGCGTGGCCATGCCCTTGATCCACAGGGACAGGATCGTCTCCGGCTGGCCGGTGCGGCTGAGCGGCACCGCGTCGACGACGGCCGAGCGGTTGATCGGTCCGTAGACGTGCGGGTAGGTGTCCTCGCCCACCGGGTCGACCCGCACCTCCGAGGTGAGGAGCGCCGGATCGATGGTGAGCAGCACGAGGTCCTCGCGCAGTGAGCGGTAGTAGCGGTCGAACACACCCTGCACCTGGTCGCGACGGCTCGCGTGGATGAAGCCCTCCTCGGCGAGCGTCCGCCCGACGGTCGAGGTGGTGTAGGTGCCGGTCTCCAGCGTCGTACGCCACTCGGACGCGGTGGCGATGTGGAAGATGCGCTCGGGCACGGCGTTGCTCATCGGGCGATGGTAGGTGGCGACTGCGAGGCCGCTCCTGCTGGCACATGGCGACGTCCCTCGGCGTGTTGCTGACCGGACGCCGCGTGTCGCGCTGGATCCTGCCTCGGAACGGCCCCCGTACCTCCCTGCCAGCCGCGTCCTCTCGGCCGCCGGTCGAGGTGCCTGAACTTCCGCTCGTAGGAGTGACCAGCTGGACCGGGCTCAGAAGAGCCGGTGCTCGGCGTCGTCCATCCCGCGGAGCGCGTCGTAGTCGACGAGGGCGCAGGCGATCCCGCGGTCGGTGGCCAGGACGCGGGCCTGCGGCTTGATCTCCTGGGCGGCGAAGATGCCGCGGACCGGGCCCCGGGTGGTGAGGAGGGAGTCGCGGTTGAGCAGCTCGAGGTAGCGGGTGAGCTGCTCGACGCCGTCGATCTCGCCTCGCCGCTTGATCTCCACGGCGACCGACAGGCCGTCGGCGTCGCGGCACATCAGGTCGACCGGACCGATGGCGGTCATGAACTCGCGGCGGACCAGGGTCAGCCCCTCGGCCAGCGTCGAGGGGTGCTCGGCCAGCAGCTCCTGGAGGTGCTTCTCCACGCCGTCCTTCTGCAGGCCCGGGTCGACGCCGAGGTCGTGCGAGGTGTCGTGGAGGACCTCGTCGATGAGGATGCGCAGGGTGTCGTCGGACTTGGTCGCCGAGACCAGCCACTCGGCGCGTCCGTCCTCGGCCACGCCCTCCCTGAACGTGCACGGCGGCGACATCCAGTTCAACGGCTTGTAGGAGCCGCCATCGGAGTGGATCAGCACGGAGCCGTCCGACTTGAGCATCAGGACCCGGGTGGCGAGCGGCAGGTGTGCCGACAACCGACCTGCGTAGTCCACCTGGCAGCGCGCGACGACCAACCTCATGAATGCAGCCTCACGCCGGGCGAATCTACAGTGGTGCCGTGACCGACCGTGCCACCCGCCACGACGTACGCCCTGCGCGGGCGCGCGACCTGCCCCTGCTGGCCGCGATCGAGGACTCCGGTGTGCCGATGTTCGAGGCCGTCCTCGGCGACCTGACCGGCGACCCGCTCTCGTCACCGGCGCCGAGCGGAGAGGAGCGCGCCGCGGAGCCGGGGTTCGTCCTCGTGGCGGGCGACCCGGTGGTCGGGTTCGCCCACGTGCGGTTCCTCGAGTCGCACGCGCACCTCGAGCAGATCTCGGTGCACCCCGACCACGGCCGGCGGGGCGTGGGCGCCGCGCTGCTGGAGGCCGCGGCCGCACGAGCGACGCTCAAGGGACATGGCTCGCTCACCCTGACGACGTACGCCGACCTGCCGTGGAACGCACCGTGGTACGCCCGGCACGGCTTCGTGGAGTTCGCCGACGACGACCCGCGCACCACCACCCAGCTGGAGATCACCGCGCAGGAGGAGCAGCTCGGGCTCGGGCGCCACGGTCGGCGGACCTGGATGCGCCGGGTGCTCCGTCCCCACCGCTCGACGTCGGACCTCACCGACTTCCTCCCGGTCCTCGACGCCGCCCCGCAGGACGTCGGCGTGGTTCGCGCCGTCATCAGCCGCCCCGGGCTGGGGGAGCGGGAGGTGCTCGACGTCGGGCACCTCGACGTCGAGCACGGCCTGGTCGGCGACACGTGGGCCGCTCGGGGGAGCCGTCGTACGCCCGACGGGTCGGCGCACCCCGACATGCAGCTCAACGTGATGAGCCACCGCCTGGTGGAGTTCCTCGCCCAGGACCCGGCTCGCGAGCAGCTCGCCGGTGACCAGATGTTCCTGGACCTCGACCTCTCCCACGACAACCTCCCGGCCTGGAGCGAGCTGCACATCGGCGGGCCGGACGGCGCCGTGGTCGTGGTGACCGACCAGCCGCACAACGGGTGCGGCAAGTTCATCGCGCGCTTCGGCAAGGACGCGATGACGTTCGTCAACGGACCGGAGGGAAAGCCCCGCCGGCTGCGCGGACTGTGCGCCAGGGTGGTGCGCCCGGGGCCGGTGCGCCCGGGCGCCGAGGTGGTCGTCGTGCGTGCTTCGGGCGCTGGCGCAACGTGACGGTTCCCACACCCTCCTGACCCGGGGTGCGTGGCAGCATGCCCCCATGACTGACACGGTTACTCGCGAGTTCGGCACCGTCGGCGTGATCGGCCTGGGCACGATGGGCGCCGGCATCACCGAGGTCTTCGCCCGCAACGGCCACCGGGTGATCGGGGTCGAGGTCAACGACGCCGGCGTCGAGCGGGGCCGCCAGCACCTCGAGCACTCGACCGGGCGGGCCGTGAAGCGCGAGAAGATGACCGAGGCGGAGCAGGCCGAGCTGCTCGGCCGGATCACCCTCACCACCGACATGCGCGACCTGGCCGAGGCCGACCTGGTCGTCGAGGCGGTCGTGGAGTCGCTGGAGGTCAAGAAGGCGATCTTCCGGACGCTGGACGACATCGTCCGTCCCGACGCGGTGCTGGCCACCAACACCTCCTCCCTCAGCGTCACCGAGATCTCCACCGCCAACTCCAGCCCCGGTCGGGTCGTCGGCGTGCACTTCTTCAACCCCGCGCCGGTGCAGGACCTCGTCGAGATCATCCGCACGGTCGTGACCGAGCCCGACGTGCTCGCCGACGTGCAGGGGCTGCTCGTCGCGCTGGGCAAGAACCCGGTCGTCTGCGGCGACAAGGCCGGCTTCATCGCCAACACCCTCCTCTTCGGCTACCTCAACCACGCGGTCTCGATGTACGAGGGCAAGTACGCCTCCCGCGAGGACATCGACGCCGCCATGCGCTTCGGCTGCGGCTACCCCATGGGACCGCTCGCCCTGCTCGACCTGATCGGGCTCGACACGGCCTACGAGATCCTCGACACGATGTACAAGCAGGGCCGCGACCGGCTCCACGCACCGGCGCCGATCCTCAAGCAGTACGTCACCGCGGGCCTGCTGGGTCGCAAGTCGGGCCGCGGCTTCTACACCTACGAGACGCCCGACTCACCCGTCGTGGTCGCCGACTCGCTCACCCCGAGCGCCGACGACCAGCCGCGGCTGCGCCACGACATCCGGCTCGTCGGCGTCGTCGGCACCGGCACGATGGCGTCGGGCATCGTCGAGGTCTTCGCCAAGGCCGGCTACGACGTGCTCTTCACCGGTCGTGGCCAGGACAAGCTCGACGGGGTGGTCGCGGCCATCACGAAGAACTTCGACAAGCAGATCCAGCGCGGCCGCGCGACGGAGGAGCAGAAGGTCGAGGTGCTCGGCCGGGTGCGGGGCACCACCTCGCTCGACGACCTCGCGGACGTCGACCTCGTGGTGGAGGCGATCGCCGAGGACCTCGCGATCAAGACGACGCTCTTCGAGAACCTCGACGAGATCTGTCGGGGCGGTCGGGGAGGGGCGGGCGCGATCCTGGCGACCACCACCTCGTCACTCCCGATCATCTCGATGGCCAGGGTGACCTCGCGTCCCCAGGACGTCATCGGCATGCACTTCTTCAACCCGGCCGCGATCATGAAGCTCGTCGAGGTGGTCTCGACCGTGGCCACCGACGACGCCGTCACCGAGACGGTGCTGGCGCTGTGCGACCAGGTCGGCAAGGTGGCCGTGAAGTGCGGCGACCGGGCCGGGTTCATCGTCAACGCGCTGCTGTTCCCCTACCTCAACGACGCGGTGAAGATGCTCGAGGCGCACTACGCGACCGCCGACGACATCGACGTCGCGATGAAGCAGGGCTGTGCCCTCCCGATGGGACCGTTCGAGCTGCTCGACGTGGTCGGCAACGACGTCTCCCTCGCGATCCAGAAGGAGCTCTACCTCGAGTTCCGCGAGCCCGGGTTCTCCCCGGCCCCGCTGCTCGAGCACCTCGTCACCGCGGGCTACCTCGGTCGCAAGACGGGCCGCGGCTTCCGGGACCACGGCGCGCGCTGAGGCCTCACCGGGAGCCGACGAGCGCGGCGGCGACCTGCTGCGCTGCGGTGTCGCCGACGAGCACCGTGTAGTGGTTGGTGTCAGGCACCTCGGCGACGGTGAGCCGCTCCGACTCGGCCCGTGCCGTGGCGACGGCGGCCTCGGGCAGCATGCCGCCGGCCTGGTCGAGCATGCCGCGCGGAGCGACCAGCAGGTGGGCGGGCACCGCCAGGTCGCGCACGGCGGCCGCGATCTCCTCGCCGCGCAGGACGAGCTCTCGCCCCGACGTGCGTACGGCGTCCTCCTGGGCGCGGGCCCGCACCCCGTCGGCGGTGACGAGGGCGTCGTAGCGCGCGTAGGCCTCGAAGTCGTCGGACCAGTACGGACCCATCGCCGGGTGTGCGCGGAAGAACTCGACGTAGGCCTGCTCGTCGGCGTAGGTCGTCCGCAGGCGCTCGATCATCGGCCCGACCGCTGCATCGAGCACGGCGTCGACCTCGACCCCGGGCGGCACCGGGAGCGGGAGACCGCCGTCCACGAGGACGAGCCGTGGGGCGGTGCCGGGGAACAGCCGGTCCACACCGAGCGCGACGTAGGCACCCAGCGAGTGGCCCGCGAGCACCTCGGCCCCGGTCGCGGCGACGACGTCGCGGGCGTCGCGCGCGAGGTCGTCGACGCCGAAGGGGGCCGGGAGGTCACGCGAGCGGCCGCGCCCCCGCAGGTCGAGCGCGACCAGGCGCCAGTCGGCCGGCAGGTGCCGGGCGACCGCCGCCCAGGACATGGCGTTGGCGGTGATGCCGTGCAGGGCGACCGCCACGCGTGGACCGGAACCCCACGTGAGCGCGTGGATCCGGCCGACGTCGACGTCGAAGTGCTCGCTCGTGGAAGAGGTCATGACGCCTGTCTAGCACCGGAGGGGGCAGCCGTCGCTGGTCAGTCGAGGCAGAACTCGTTGCCCTCGGGGTCGGCCATCACGAGGTGGCCGTGCGTCATCGGCGGCTCGGGCTCGCGCCGCTCGACCCGGGTGGCGCCGAGGGCGACCAGGCGCTCGCACTCGGTCTCGAGCGCGGCCATCCGCTCGTTGCCCTGGAGACCCGGGGCTGCGCGGAGGTCGAGGTGGACCCGGTTCTTCGCGGTCTTGCCCTCGGGCACGCGCTGGAAGAACAGGCGGGGCCCGTCGCCGTCGGGGTCCTCGGCCGCGGACGCGGAGTTCCACTCCGACTCCGGCACGCCCACCCGCTCGAGGAACGCGTGCCAGGCGTCGAAGGGGTCCTGGCCCGGCTCCAGCGTCGTCCCGGGTGGTGGCGGGTTGACGTAGCCCATGGCCTCGGCCCAGAAGCGCGAGAGCCCCTGGGGGTCGTGGGCGTCGAAGGTCACCTGGATGGTCCGGCTCATGACCGACATCCTGCCGCTGCCCACCGACAGCGGGTAGGGCGTCGCGGGCCCGGAGCTGCTCAGCGGTTGTCGACGACGAGCGCCGCGAGCCGCGCGCGGGTGTTGATGTCGAGCTTGCGGTAGATGTGGGTGAGGTGCGCGTCGACGGTGCGCGGCGAGACGAAGAGCTCCTCGGCGATCTGCCGGCTGGTCAGCCCGTGCGAGACCCGGTCGGCGACCTGCCGCTCGGCCGCGGTCAGGGTGTCGAGCACCGAGGGCGCACTCGTCGTGGCCCGGTTGAAGATCGCGGTGATGAGCGCGACGGCCTCGGCGGACAAGTCGTCGCCGTTGATCCACTCCTCCGGCGCGCGGTGTGCGGGAGCCACGTCGTAGTCGGCGGAGTAGCCCCACCGGACCGCCAGCCGCGGGGTGCGGAGGGCGAACGCCGCCGCCGCCAGCGAGCGCGCCTCGGAGAGCTCGCGCAGCCGCGCGACCCCGGCGAGGCCGTCGAGCACGTCGGCGGCGCGCAGCGGCAGCTGCATCGTGCGGGCCTGCTCGAGCGCGGTGAGGTACGTCGTGGTGGCCTGGTCGAGGTCGCCGAGGTCCACCAGTGCCCGGCCGAGCAGCAGCCGCGCCTCGACCGCGTCGCGACCCAGGCGGGCGGAGTCGGCGAGCGCGACGACGTCAGCGGCCAGTCCGGCGGCCTGTCGCGCCTCGCCGCGGACGAGCAGGTCGCGGCCGTCCTGCGCGAGCACCGGGAGCCGTACGGCCCACGGCAGCGTCTCGCGCACCACCTCGGTGGCCTGCCAGGCCGGGTCGATGCCACGCAGGAGGGTCTCGGCGAGCAGGCAGACGCGGTCCTCGGCGAGCTCGCGTGCCTCGACGACCACCGCCCGCGCACCGGCGACCGCCTCGGCGACGCGTCCCTGCTCGAGGGCGATCCGCGCCAGCACGGTGCGGGCCGAGAGGTCGATCCAGCGCTCGTCGCGGCTGGAGCGTGCGGGCATCGCGTCCCCCGCGGCCTGGGCCGCCTCGGCGAAACGGCCCTGCGAGGCGTAGACGTCGGCGAGGGTGCGGGTCGCCTGCCGGCGCATCGACCCCTCGGGGTCGAGGTCGATGGCCCGCTTCGCCTCCCGCTCGGCGCTCGCCAGGTCGCCGGCGTCGAGGTGCATCTCGGCGCGGATCGAGGCGGTCTTGGCCAGCTGCTCCTCCGGCCGCGGCGCGGCCGAGGCGTGCTCGTCGGCGCGGTCGAGCAGCCAGAGGCCCTCGTAGGTGCCGCGCATCTCGGAGGCGGCGATCCCGGCACGGCGCGCGATCTGGGCACCGATCTCGGACGGTCCGTCGCCACTGGCGAGCGCGCCCTCGAGCACCTCGAGCGCCTCGCGGGCACGCATGGAGGTGTAGAGGGAGGAGAAGATCCGGTTGGCCACCGAGTAGCCGTCGGCGCGCGTCTCGGGGTTCGCGCACGCGGTGAGCACCGCGTGCCGCATGGCCGGCAGGTCGCGCAGCCACTCGGCGTCCGCGGCGCCGTAGTTGTCGTGCTCCGGGGCGTGGCTCTCGGCCCAGGTGAGCAGCCCGGCGTCGACCGCGACTGAGTCGTCCTCGCGCGCGAGCACGCGGGCGCGTCCGCGGATGGGGGAGAGCATGTCGAACTGCCCGCGGTGGTCGACCTCGACGAGGCTGCGCCGGACGAGGTTGCCGACGAGCTCGGCCGCCTCGGGCACGGAGACCTCCAGGACCTGGGCGAGCACACCGAGGCCGGCCGGGAAGTCGAGCAGGCCGATGCGTCGCAGCGCGGTCGCGCTGGCGTCGTCGAGCAGGTCGTGGGCGGAGTCGACGGCCTGGTCGAGGCTGACGGTCGACATCGCGTTGCTGAGGCCGACCAGCGCCGACTGCACGGCCACCTGCTCGATGAGGAGCGGCAGGCCACCGGTCGCGCTCAGGAGGCGGCGTACCTCGTGGGCCTGGGCGGTGAGGTCGACCGGCTGTCCTCCTGCCGAGCGGATCCGGCGCAGGAAGAGCTCGACCGCGGGACCGTCGAGCGGCGCGCGGGAGTGCGGCACCGGCAACGGCCCGACGCGCACGACGGACTCGTGGGGCTCGCCGGCGGTCGTGCGGGCGGTGACCACCACGCGCGCGTCCGACGTGCTCTCGAGGACGGACTGCAGCACCGGGCCGGCGCCGGTCGCGTCGAGGTCGAGTCCGTCGAGCACGAGCACCAGGTCGTGCCCGTCGACCGCACGACCCAGCGCGCCGAGGAGCGAGTCGCCGGGAGCGGTCTCGGCGTCGAGGCTCGCCAGCGCCGCGACCAGCACCTCGTCGGTGCTGCGCAGGCTGCGCGCGTCGACCCAGCAGGTCGTGCCCTCGGGCGCCACGTGGCGCACGACGAGCGTCTTGCCGCTGCCCGGAGGACCGACGACGGTGACCCAGCGGGACTCCTCCAGGGCCTGCGCCAGCGCGCGCCGGACGTCGTCGCGACCGAGGCACGGGGAGAGCACGGAGATGAATCTATCCCGCTACGTAGGTGAGTTACGTAGTCCTACGGATGCTGGCCCGGACCGATTCGCGGGAGTCTTCTCGTACGCCGGGGGAGACGGGACCGCACGAGGGGATGGCCCCGCAGCCCACCGGTCGTGTCTCAGGGCAGGTCGCACGCCGTCGGGGGGTGGTGTGCGACCTGCTCTTGCACGTCCGGACGGGGTCCCGGGTTGCGGCGCGACCGTACGCTGAGGCCATGGGAATCGTGCTCCTGCTGGTCGTGCTCGGCGGTCTGACGGCGGTCGCCGTGGCCGCTGGGAAGTCCGGCAAGAAGCGCGAGCTGGCCCGGGCCGAGGCCGAGGTCGCGCCCGTGAAGAAGCTCGCCGAGGAGGACGTCACCGCCCTCGGCGTGGAGCTGCAGGACCTCGACATGGACCTCGCGGGCTCTGAGCTCGACGCCGGCGCCAACGCCGACTACCAGCGAGCGCTCGACTCCTACGAGTCGGCGAAGACCGCAGCCGCCGGGCTGACCCGCCCCGAGGACGTCCGCCACGTCACCGAGATCCTCGAGGACGGCCGCTACGCGATGGCGTGCGTCCGGGCGCGCGTCGACGGCCGCCCGCTGCCTCAGCGCCGCCCGCCGTGCTTCTTCGACCCGCGCCACGGGCTGTCCGTCGCCGACGTGCCGTGGACCCCGCCTGGTGGCAGCCAGCGCGACGTCCCGGCCTGCGCCCTCGACGTCGAGCGGGTGCGTGCGGGCGCCGAGCCCGACATCCGCAAGGTCATGGTCGGCTCGCGGCGGGTGCCCTACTGGCAGGGTGGCCGGGCCTACCAGCCCTATGCCCAGGGCTACTTCGGCGCCTTCTCGCCGATGGACTGGATGTTCATGGGCATGCTCTTCGGAGGTGGCTTCGACGGCCTGGGCGAGGGCATCGGCGACATCGGGGAGGGCCTCGGCGACATGTTCGGCGGGATCGGCGACGGCATCGGCGACCTGTTCGACGGCTTCGACTTCTGACCTGCGACCCTCGACCCGCCGGTCGACGCGCGGCTGGGAGGATGTCGCCGTGAGCCTGCACCGCACCGAGCTCGGAGAGTCCGGACCGCTCGTGGTCTTCTGCCACGGCCTGTTCGGCCAGGGCAAGAACTGGACCCGGATCGCCAAGGCGCTCAGCACCGACCACCGGGTGCTGCTGCTCGACATGCCCAACCACGGCCGGTCGCCGTGGACCGAGTCCTTCGACTACCTCGAGCTGGCCGACCTGGTCGCGGCCGAGCTGTCGTCGGGCGCGAGCGACGAGCCGGTCGAGCTGGTCGGGCACTCCATGGGCGGCAAGATCGCGATGTGCGTGGCGCTGCGGCACCCGCAGCTCGTCGAGCGGCTCGCGGTCGTCGACATCGCGCCCGTGGCCTACGACAGCGGCCGCGAGTTCATCGGCTACACGCAGACGATGCGCGCCCTCGACCTCGCCGGCCTGCAACGGCGCAGCGACGCCGACGAGGCGCTCCAGGAGGCCGTGCCCAACCCGGTCGTGCGCAGCTTCCTCCTCCAGAACCTCCGCCGCACCGAGGACGGCTGGCACTGGCAGCCCAACCTCGAGATGCTCGGCGAGCACATGTCCGCTCTGGCGGGCTGGCCCGACGAGGCGCTCGGCGAGTCGTCGTACGGCGGCCCGGTGCTGTGGGTCGGCGGGGCGAGGTCGGACTACATCGACGACGCGCACGCCGGCGAGATGGACCGCAGGTTCCCGCGCAACCGCCGGGTGCTGATCAAGGGCGCCGGGCACTGGGTGCACTCCGAGCAGCCGGCGATCTTCCTCGAGGTGCTGCGCCGGTTCCTGCGCTGAACCAGGCCGGCAGGACCGGGGAGGCCCGGGCGGATCAGGCCTTCTGGCGCGCCCGGTAGGCGGCGACGGCCTCGCGGTTGCCGCAGGTCGTCGAGCAGTAGCGCCGCGAGCGGTTGCGCGACAGGTCGAGCACGACGTCGTCGCAGTCGTCGGCGGCGCAGCGGTCGAGCCGCGACATCTCGTCGGCGCGGATCACGTCGACCATGGCCATCGCGGTCTCGACGACGACGCGCTCGTCGAGCGGGCGGTCGGGGTCGATGGCGTGGAGGTGCCAGTCGAGGGCGTCGTGGCGCTGGAGCTGGGGAAGCGCCTTCGCGCGGGCGAGCATGCCGTTGACGATCTCGACCGCGGTGTCGCGCTCGGCGAGCAGGAGCTCCTTCAGCGCGGGCCGGAGGCGTCGTACGGCCTCGAGCTCGATCGCGTCGGCGTCGATCCGGCCGGAGTAGGACCAGCCGGCCAGGAACGCCGACAGGTCGGCCTCGCTGCCGAGCGGCTCGCCGGGCTCGTCGGAGGAGTTGGCCAGGGCGACGGCCGCTTGGAGCGACGCCTCGGTGTCATGCGCGAAAAGCATGTTGACACATTACACGGCTCGTCCCTAGTGTCATGGGTGTGACGACGTTGACCCATGACACCACCTCGTCGAGGACGGCCGCCGGACTGACCCTCGCCGTGGCGTCCGCCGCCTCGTTCGGCCTCTCCGGCGCCCTCGCCCGCGGTCTGCTCGACACCGGCTGGAGCGCGGGCGCCACCGTCGCCCTCCGGATCGGCATCGCCGCCCTGGTGCTGGTCGTCCCCGGGGCCCTCGCCCTGCGCGGCCAGTGGCACCTGCTGCGCACCAACGCCGGCCTGATCGGCATCTACGGCATCGGGGCCGTGGCCGGGGCGCAGCTGTGCTTCTTCTACGCCGTCACCTACATGCAGGTCAGCGTCGCGCTGCTGCTCGAGTACACCGCTCCGGTCGCCGTCGTGGTGTGGCTGTGGCTGCGCCACGGCCAGCGCCCCTCGCGCCTGACGCTGCTCGGCGGCGCCATCGCCGCCGCCGGGCTGGTCCTCGTGCTCGACGTCGTCTCCGGCGCCGACCTCAGCACCGTCGGCGTGCTGTGGGCGCTCGCCGCGATGCTCGGCGTCACGACGTACTTCATCATCTCCGCCGACGAGGGCAACGGGCTTCCGGGGATCACGCTGGCGGCCGGTGGACTCCTGGTCGGCGGCGCGATCCTGCTGGCCGCGGGCGCCAGCGGCGTCCTGCCCTTCCACGCCTCGACCGCGGACGCGGTCTACGACGGCTTCACGGTCGACTGGTGGATCCCGGTCGTCGTGCTCGGCCTGGTCACGGCGGCCTTCTCCTACGTCACCGGGATCGCCGCCGGTCGTCGCCTCGGCAGCCGCCTGGCGTCGTTCGTGGCCCTCGGCGAGGTGCTGGCCGCCGTCGTCTGGGCCTGGCTCCTGCTGGGCGAGCTGCCCCGCCCGGTCCAGCTCGCGGGCGGGCTGCTCGTGCTCGCCGGCGTGGTGGTGGTCAAGCTCGGCGAGGGGCGTACGCCGCTCCTGGTGGAGCCGCTGCCCGACCCGGAGCCCCGGTCCGACCCTCGCGTCAGCGAGAGTCCTGCCGCTTGAGGAACACCTCGCGGTGGAGCAGGAGCAGTGCCGCCGCGACCGGAACGGCGAGCAGGGCCCCGATGATGCCCATCAGCGAACCGCCGATGAGGGCGGCGATCACGGTGACGGCGCCGGGGATGTCGACCGCACGCTTCATGATGCGCGGTGAGATCAGGTAGGACTCCACCTGCTGGTAGGCGATGTAGTAGATCGCCGCGACGAGCGCGACCGTGGGTGAGACCGTCAGGGCGAGCAGCGTCATGATCACGCCGCTGACGACGGCGCCGAGCACCGGGATCAGGCTCAGCAGGCCGACGATGAAGGCCAGCGCGAAGCTGTAGTCGCCCAGCCCCACGACCCACGTGAAGACCAACGTGCTGATGCCGGCGCAGACCGCCACGAGGAACGCGCCGGAGACGTAGGCGCCGGTGCTGCGGATGATCTTGTCGCCGAGCTCGCTCACCCGGGGACGGCGCGAGGCCGGGGCCAGGCTGTAGCCCGCGTGCTTGATGCTGGGCAGCGAGGCGAGGAAGTAGATCATCAGCACGAGCACGATGAACGTGTTGGTGACGGCCGAGAGCACGGCGAGGCCGACGCCCAGGGCGCCGCCGAAGACACGCTGGGTGAAGTCGGAGTTGGTGACGTAGTCCTGCATCTTGTCGATGACGTCGAAGCGTTCGTCGAGCTGCTGGATGTAGGTGTTGCGCTGGAGGTCGCTGAACCAGCCCGGCGCGTTGCGCGTGATGAGCGCGATCTGCTCGCTGATCACCGGGGCGACGGCGCCGATGAACAGGACCAGCACCCCGATCACGACGGTCAGCACCATCAGCACCGACAGGCCGCGGCGCACGCCCCGGCGCATGAACCACTCGACGACCGGGTTGAGCCCGATCGCCAGGAACATGGCGAGCACGAGCAGCACCAGGATGGAGGAGATGCTGAACAGCTGCTCGATCAGGAAGACCGCGAGCAGCACGCCGAGCGCGCCGAAGAAGCCGATGTTGAAGGGGGAGTGCCTCAGCAGCGAGACGTGGTGCTGGACGCGCACGGGCTGGACGTACGCCGGCGCGTCGGGGCTGACGACCAGGTCGGTCGAGTTGTCGATCTTCTCCGCGAGCGCCGCTGCCGACTCGGCGGACTCGCCCGCGTCCTCCGCGGCCTCCTGGGCGATGCCCGCGGCGTTGTCGGCACGTTCGGCGGCGTCCTCCGCGCGCTCGGCGGCCTCGACGGCCTCGACGACCTCGGGTGCTCCGACGCCCTCGTCGTCGAGGCCGCCCGTCTCGTCCGTGCTCAGGAGTCGTCCTCGCCGAACCCGGCGACGACGTCGCGCAGCGCGCCGAGCTGCGCGGTGATGGCGTCACGGCGCTTGGTGATCCGGTCGACCTCGGCCTGGATGTTGGAGAGCTCGCGCTGGGCCTCGGCGGCGCGGGTGGCGCTCACCGAGTCGGCCTGGGTGCGGGCCGAGGCGACGACCTGCTCGGCCTCGCGCCGCGCCCGGGACAGCAGGCCCTCGGCCTCGGTCTGCGCCTGCTGGCGGTGCGTGGTGGCCTGGCTGGTCGCCTCGCGGGCGCGCTGCTCGGCTGCCGTGGCCCGCTCCTCCGCCTCGGCCACGAGGCGCTGGGTCTCCGCGGTGGCGCTGGCGTGGTGCTCGGCGGCCTCGCGGGCGAGGCGCTCCTTCTCCACGGCAAGGATGCGGCGGGCCTCCTGCACCTCGCGGTCGGCGGCGGCGCGGGCCTGCTCCGCCTCCCGGATCGTGGTGACGCGCAGCTCGTTGGTCTCCTGCTGGGCGGCCAGCCGGAGCTGGTCGGCCTCCCGGCGCGCCGAGGCGAGCAGGTCCTCGGACTCGCCCTGCGCGAGCTTGCGCTCGGTCTCGGCGTCGGCCTGGATGCGCGAGCGCATCTCGTCGAGCTCCTTGAGCTGGACGAGCCTCATGTCGTCGGCCTCGCGGGACGCGTCGGCGCGGATGCTGGTGGCGTCGCGGTCGGCGCGGGCCCGGATCTCGTCGGCCTCGCGGTAGGACGCGTTGCGCACGTCGGTGGCCTCGTCCTCGGCCATCTTGAGCATCGAGGTCGCGCGACCGCCGAGCCCGGCGTAGGTGGGGTTCGCGTTCTCCTGCAGCTCCGCGCTGACGCGCTCGAGCTCGGCCTCGAGCTCGATGACGCGCTGCTCGCTGCTCGCGAGGCTGCTGGCCAGGCCGGACTTCTCGGACTGGAGCTGGCCGAGCCGCTGGTCGACGGCGGCCTTGTCGTAGCCGCCTCGGCGCACCAGCGGCAGCGCGGCCGCGACCGGAGCAGCGGACGGAGCCGGTCGCGGGGCGGCGGGGGGCGGGACCACCGGGCTCGGGCGGGTGGCCTGCGCGGGCGGTGCGGCCGGGGCCGGGGTCTGGACGGGAGCGCGCTCGGGCTCGGGCGTGGCTGCCTCGGTCACCTCGACCACCTCGGCGGCCTGGGTGGCCTCCGGATCGGGCGTCGAGTCCTTCGGCACCACCGGGAGCACCTGGGTCTCCTCGCCTGCGTCGTCACCGGACTCCGGCTCGTCGAAGATGGACAGGCCCTTGTCGGAGCTCATGCGGGGCACCCTCTCTCAGGTCGTGCGGACTGCGTCGACCCCAGTGTTGCCGATGGTCCTCCAACATCACACCCCGGCTCGCGGAGCCGGTGCGATGCACCGGGGCGGGCCGGGGTGTGACGGGTGTTCGCTGGTGGGGTTCAGACCCCGCGGAAGCGGTTGATCGCCGTCTCGTGCTCGGCGCGCATCTCGTGGTCGCGGACGCCGAGGCCCTCCTCGGGGGCCAGGCAGAGCACGCCGACCTTGCCCTGGTGGGCGTTCTGGTGGACGTCGAGCGAGGCCTGGCCGACCTCGTCGAGGGTGTAGGTCCGCGACAGGGTCGGGTGGATCCTGCCCTTGGCGATGAGGCGGTTGGCCTCCCACGACTCGCGGTAGTTGGCGAAGTGGCTGGAGATGATCTTCTTGAGGTTCATCCACAGGTAGCGGTTGTCGTACTCGTGCATGAAGCCGGAGGTCGACGCGCAGGTGGTGATGGTGCCGCCCTTGCGGGTGACGAACACGCTGGCGCCGAAGGTCTCGCGACCGGGGTGCTCGAAGACGATGTCGATGTCCTCGCCGCCCGTGAGCTCGCGGATGCGGGCACCGAACCGCTTCCACTCCTTGGGGTCCTGCTGGGTGTTCTCGTCGTTCCAGAACCGGTAGCCCTCCTCGGACCGGTTGATGATCAGCTCGGCTCCCATGCTGCGGGCGATGTTCGCCTTCTCCTCGTTGGAGACCACGCACACAGGCGTCGCGCCCCCGTTGAGGGCGTACTGCGTGGCGAACCCGCCGAGACCGCCCGAGGCGCCCCAGATCAGGACGTTGTCGCCCTGCTTCATGTCGCCGCCGTTCTTGCTGACCAGCTGGCGGTACGCCGTGCAGTTCACGAGGCCGGGCGAGGCGGCCTCCTCCCACGTGAGGTGCTCGGGCTTCGGCATCAGCTGGTTGGCCTTGACCATCGCGACGTCGGCCAGGCCGCCGAAGTTGGTCTCGAAGCCCCAGATCCGCTGCTCGGTGTCGAGCATCGTGTCGTTGTGGCCGTCGGGACCCTCGAGCTCGACGGACAGGCAGTGCGCCACGACCCGGTCGCCCGGCTTCCAGCGGGTGACGCCGGGGCCGGTCTTGAGCACGACGCCGGACAGGTCGGAGCCGACCACGTGGTAGGGCAGGTCGTGGCGCTTGGTGAGCTCGCTGTTGCGGCCGTAGCGCTCCAGGAAGCCGAAGGTGGAGACCGGCTCGAAGATCGAGGTCCACACGGTGTTGTAGTTGATCGCGCTGGCCATCACGGCCACGAACGCCTCACCGGGACCGAGCTCGGGCAGCGGCACCTCGTCGACGTGGATCGACCTGCGCGGGTCCTTCTCCTTCGACGGCACCCCCTCGAACATGTCGACCTCGTCCTTCTTCACGAAGGCGGCGCGGTAGGACTCGGGCAGCTCGAGCGAGGCGAAGTCGCCGGCGCTCGCGGAGTCGGACTGGATGGCGTCGAGGATGTTCTGCACGGGTGTCTCCTGAGCATCTGGTGAGGCATCGGTGTCACGATTCGGGTCAACGTACCGGTGGGTAACCTCGCGTGGTGGGAGGTGTGAGATACATCGCTCAGTGCGCGTGGGCGGCCGGCTCGACGAGCTCGACCAGCACGCCGCCGGCGTCCTTGGGGTGGATGAAGTTCACGCGGCTGTCGGAGGTGCCGCGGCGGGGGGCGTCGTACAGCAGGCGCAGGCCGCGCTCGCGCAGCACGCCCGCCACGTGCTCGACGTCGTCGACGCGGAACGCGAGCTGCTGGAGGCCGGGGCCGCTGCGGTCGAGGAACTTCGCGATGGTCGACTCGGGTGTCAGCGGAGCGAGGAGCTGCAGGCACGACCCCGACGGGTTCGACGAGCCGGGCCCGACGCCGACCATCGCCTCGCGCACGCCCTGCTCCTCGTTGACCTCCTCGTGGAGGACCTGCATGCCGTAGACGTCGCGGTAGAACGCCAGCGCCTCGTCGAGGTCGGGCACCGCGATCCCCACGTGGTCGATGGCGGTGAAGAGGTGCTGGACGTCGGCGGGGAGCTCGGCCGGGATCTCAGGGGGCGTCATGGGCACATGCTGCACGCCGGTGGCCCGACGCGCGAGGAGGTGTGACCGTCGCCACTCGGCGACGGGCACACCTCCCCGACGAGGACCGACGGTCAGAGGATGCTGGGCGTCGACTGGTAGCGGCCGAGCACCGCCGCGGCGTCCATGTCACCGACGAAGCCGAGCGGGCTCCCGCACGACCCGGCGTAGTCGCCGAGCAGCAGGTCCTGGCTGTCCGGCAGGTCGTAGTTGATGGCGATCGACGACGCGACGGGTGTGCCGACCTGGCGACCGTCGACCCACAGCCGCACCGAGGTGCCGTCGTAGGTCCCGACGACGGTGTGCCACTGGCCGTCCCAGAGCTGCGGCCCGGCGTCGTTGGAGAGGGTGAAGCTGCTGCCGTCGGAGACGTAGAAGCGGGCGCCGCCCTGCGCGCCGGTGTAGAGGCCGTACGACGCGGTCTCGCAGGCGAGCGAGCCCTTCGCGGCGATGTAGCGGAAGTAGCCGCCCTGGTCGCTGCGCACCCGGACCGCGAGGGTCACGCCGCTCGGCTCCAGCGACGGGGCGTCGGGGACCGTCACGCGCTGCGAGCCGCTGAACCGGAGCGCGGCGCGCTTGAAGAACAGCAGGCGCGGCAGCTGCACCCACGCCGGGTCGGCGGCGTCGGCGGCGGTGGCCGCGCCGAGGTAGCCGCGGTTGCCGTTGAAGGAGAGGTCGTAGGTGACCTGACCGGCTCCCTCGTCCATCAGCCAGAGGCCGGCGAGGCTGTCGGCCCGGGCGCTGGCAGGCGGGGCGGCGAGGACCGCGCCGAGGACGGCGGTGGTGGTCAGCGCGAGGACGGAGGTCAGGACGCGGCGGACGCGAAGCATGGTCGGCACTCCCAGTGGGTCGTGGGTGGAGCCCGAGATCCCCACCGGTTCGGTGGTGGGGCAACCACATCAGCGACGCGCGTACGCCAGGTGGCGGGCGCGGGCGACCTCCCACAATTTGGGGAACGGGAGCCTCGTCGCCGACCGGCGCCGATGTGACGTGTGCCTCACAGGTGAACGCTCATTCACCCTGCCGGAGGGACCGCGCGGGTGGGTATCGTCCGAAGCGCAGCACGTGCCGCACCCGCCCACGCAAGACCCTGGAGGAACCCCATGACCACGTCCGTGATCGTCGCAGGTGCCCGTACCCCCATCGGACGCCTGCTCGGTGGCCTCAAGGACCTGTCCGCCGCAGACCTCGGCGGCGTCGCCATCAAGGGTGCCCTCGACAAGGCGGGCGTGGCGCCCGACCAGGTCGACTACCTGATCATGGGCCAGGTCATCCTGGCCGGCGCCGGCCAGAACCCGGCCCGCTCCGCCGGTGTCGCCGCCGGCCTGCCGATGAGCATGCCCTCGATCACCATCAACAAGGTCTGCCTGTCCGGCATCAACGCCATCGCGATGGCCGACCAGCTGATCCGCGCCGGCGAGCACGACGTGGTCGTCGCGGGGGGCATGGAGTCGATGACCCAGGCGCCGCACCTGCTGCCCAAGTCGCGCGAGGGGTTCAAGTACGGCGACACCGCGCTGGTCGACTCGATGGCCTACGACGCGCTCTACGACCAGTCCACCCAGCAGGCGATGATCAACCTGACCGACGGCACCAACGCGGCCGGCGCCCACCTGACCCGCGAGGAGCAGGACGCCTTCGCGGCGAGCTCGCACCAGCGCGCGGCGCTCGCCTGGAAGAACGGCCTCTTCGACGACGAGGTCGTGCCGGTGACCATCTCGACGCGCAAGGGCGACGTCGTGGTGTCCCAGGACGAGGGCGTGCGAAGCGACACGACCGTCGAGACCCTCGCCGGCCTGCGCCCGGTCACCAAGGACGGCACCATCACGGCCGGCTCGGCCTCGCAGATCTCCGACGGCGCGTGCGCGGTGGTCGTGATGAGCAAGACGAAGGCCGAGGAGCTCGGCCTCACCTGGATCGCCGAGATCGGCGCGCACGGCCAGGTCGCCGGCCCCGACTCCACGCTCCAGCTCCAGCCGGCCCGCGCCATCGAGAAGGCAGCCGCCAAGGAGGGCATCGCCGTCTCCGACATCGACCTCTTCGAGCTCAACGAGGCCTTCGCCGCGGTCGGCATCGAGTCCGCCCGCCAGCTCGGGGCGTCGGAGGACCAGGTCAACGTGAACGGTGGCGCCATCGCCCTCGGGCACCCGGTCGGCATGTCCGGCGCCCGTATCGTGCTGACCCTCGCCCACGAGCTCAAGCGTCGCGGAGGCGGCGTCGGTGCGGCCGCCCTGTGCGGCGGTGGTGGCCAGGGCGACGCCCTGATCATCCGCGTCCCGGCGTGACCCGGCGCGGCGCGGCCGCCGTACCCGACCTCGTCGCACGCGCACGCGAGGGCGAGCCGGCCGCGGTCGCGCGCCTGATCACGCTCGTCGAGGACGCCTCGCCGCTGCTGCGAGAGGTGATGGCGGCGTTGCGTCCGCACGCCGGCCACGCCCACGTCCTCGGCATCACGGGTGCGCCCGGGGTCGGCAAGTCGACCTCGACCAGCGCGCTGGTCGCCGGGATGCGTCGTGCCGGCAGGCGCGTCGGCGTGCTCGCGATCGACCCGTCCTCGCCCTTCTCCGGCGGCGCCCTCCTCGGTGACCGCGTGCGGATGGGCGACCACGCGCTCGACACCGGCGTCTTCATCCGCTCGATGGGCGCCCGCGGGCACCTCGGCGGGCTGGCCTGGGCGACGCCCCAGGCGGTGCGGGTCCTCGACGCCGCGGGCTTCGACGTCGTCATCGTCGAGACCGTCGGGGTCGGGCAGAGCGAGGTGGAGGTGGCCGGCCTCGCCGACACGACCCTGGTGCTGCTGGCGCCCGGGATGGGAGACGGCATCCAGGCGGCGAAGGCGGGCATCCTCGAGGTCGGCGACGTCTATGCCGTCAACAAGGCCGATCGCGAGGGCGCCGACCGCACCCGGCGCGAGCTGCGGACCATGCTGTCGATGGGCGAGCGGCCCGAGGGATCGTGGCGCCCGCCGGTCGTGCGGACCGTGGCGAGCACGGGGGAGGGGATCGACGGGCTGCTGGCGGAGGTCGAGCGCCATGCTGCCTGGCTCGCGGAGACGGGCGAGCTCCACGCACGTCGTACGACCCGGGCCAGGCACGAGGTCGAGGCGATCGCGCTCGCCGCGCTGCGTGAGCGCTGGGGCGCCGACGACCGGCTGGGACTGGACGAGCTCGCCGGTCGCGTGGCGGCCGGCGAGCTCGATCCCTACGGGGCTGCGGACACGCTGCTCGACGGGCGCTGAGCAGACCGGCCCGGTCGGGTCAGACGGCGGCCGGGACGGGCAGCAGGAGCACCCGGAACTGGTCGGCGGTCTCGCGCGTCCAGGCCTCCAGGACCGCCATGCTGACCGCGTCCGCGGTGATCGAGAGCAGGTAGTGCTCGTGGTCCACCGGGATCGAGGCGATGACGGTCTGGGTCAGGCCGCAGGTCAGCTCGAGGGTCTCCACGCTGGTTCCGATGCGCCCGGCGACGGCCGCGTGGCGCGGGCCGTACGCCGCGGGCTCGGGCCGGGGCTCGGCGAACTTCTGGACGGTCAGGCGGGCCGCCGGGACCAGGTCGTGGCGGTCGTAGCCGAAGCTGACGACGGGGAACCCGTCGGCGGTGCAGATCATCGCCGACGACCGGGAGGGAAGCGCGTCGAGCACGTCGACGAGGCTCTCCCACTGCTCGGCGACCTGGCCGTCGAACGCCGGCGCGCCGGCGACGCGGCGGGCGGACTCGACCGGGCCGGTCGGCGCGGCCGGCACGGGCTGGGGTCCGCGGGAACGGACCTGAGCGCGGCGGAAGTCGGACGCGCGGCCCGACCAGGAGGGCGTGGCCGCCCATCGGTGGGAGATCCGTTCAGTCGTCACGAGTGTGCTTCCTTCCGCATGGAAGCGACGGAGCCCGAGGCGGCGCGCGTGCTGTTTGTGGAGGTCCTGTTGCCTTACGTAGGAGAAACGTAGACGGCCGTGAGGGGTTACGGCCCGATTCCCACGCGGTCTGGACCAGAACCCCCCAGAAGTACTAGCCCCACCCCCTGCGCAGGCGTTTTGCACGCGCGTGCAAACTTGCACTACAGTGCAGAACATGGCCGAAAACACGCGTGAGCAGCGCAAGAACCAGACCCGCGAGGCGCTCTCGCGGGCGGCGATCGAGATCGTCGCGGACGAGGGCATCGACGCCCTGACCGCGGACCGGATCGCCGACGCCGCCGGCGTCTCGCGACGGACCCTGTTCAACTACTTCGCGCGGGTCGAGGACGTCCTCACCGCCACCATCGAGACGGTCACCGCCGACACGATCGACGCGATCGCCGCGCGGCCCGCGGGGGAGCCGCTGCGGGTGTCCGCCCTGGCGGTGCTGGAGGGGCTGATCGACTCACCGGCCTTCGCCCAGGCGCGCGTGCTCGAGCGCGCCGCGGTCCACTCCACGGCCACCCGCCGGTTCCTCCTCGAGTTCGACGACCGCCAGCGCCAGGCCCTCGAGGAGGGCCTGCGCCGGCGACTCGGCCCCGGGATCGACCCCATCTACGCCACCAGCCTCGCCGCCGCGGCCTTCGGCGTCCTGTGCTCCGTCACCCGGCTCGCCGTCGACGCGGCCGGCGACGACGACGTACGGGCGGCGGACCTGCACCGCGCGTGGACGCGCCAGGGCTTCGAGCACCTCTTCGCCGGGTTCGACGAGGCCGCCGCCCTTCCCGACCAGGAGTCCTGACATGGCTTCCCTGCTGCACCGCCTCGGTGCCTTCTCCGCACGCCGCCCGTTCGCCGTCCTGCTCGCCTGGGTGTTCGTGCTGGCCGCCGCCGTCGGCGGCATGGCGTCGCTGTCGCGCCCGCTGAGCAACGAGTTCGAGATCCCGCACAGCGAGTTCGGCCGGGTCCTCGACGAGCTCGGCCAGGAGATCCCGCAGGTCGCCGGCGGCACCGGCACCGTGGTCGTGCACAGTCCCGACGGCTTCACCGCCGACCAGCGCCGCGCCCTGCGCGACACCATGACCGAGTGGGAGGACCTGCCCCACGTCACGGCGGTGCTCGACCCGTTCAAGCTCCAGCGCCAGCTCGACGGGTCGGGCGACCAGCTCGACCGGGGCCTGCGGAAGCTGACGAAGGGACAGGAGCAGTACGACGAGGGGCGCGCGCAGCTGATCGGCCTGGAGAACTGGCTGGCCGACCACCCCGACGACGCCACCCCGGCGCTCGAGCAGCAGCTCGCCGACGGCAAGGCGCAGCTCGCGGACGCGGGGGAGCAGCTCGACAGCGGCTGGGCGACCTACCACGCGGGCAAGACGCTGAGCGACGCCGGCGACGGCGTCTCCTTCGTGAGCGACGACGGCACGACCGCGCTCGTGCAGGTCCGCTTCGACTCCCAGACCCAGCAGCTCGACCCCGCCGTGCTCGAGCGGGTGCCCGAGACCGGTGCGGCGCTCGCCGATGCCGGCATCCGGGCCGACTACGGCCAGGAGATGACTGCCAGCCGCGAGGTGGGCGGTCCGGGTGAGGTGATCGGGGTCGCGGTCGCCGGCGTGGTCCTGCTCGTCATGCTCGGCTCGCTCGTGCTGGCCGGCCTGCCGCTGGCGATCGCGCTGGTCGGCGTCGGGGTCAGCCTCACGCTCGGCATCGCCACCACGCAGTGGATCTCGTTGCAGTCGATGGCACCCGTCCTCGGCATGATGCTCGGTCTCGCCGTCGGCATCGACTACGCCCTCTTCATCGTCAACCGCCACCGGCACCAGCTCGCCGCACTGGCCGACGAGTCCGACGAGCCCCTCGACGAGGAGCGGATCCGGGCCAGCATCGCGCTGGCCACGGGCACCGCGGGCTCGGCCGTCGTCGTGGCCGGCACGACCGTGGTGATCGCCCTGGCGGCACTGGCGGTGTCGGGCATCCCGACCCTGCTCCAGATGGGGATGCTGGCCGCCTTCACCGTCGCCGTGACCGTCATCGTCGCGCTCACCCTGACCCCGGCCCTGCTCAGCCTCGCCGGGCGTCGCGCGATCCCGCGCCGCCGTCGTACGACGAGGTCCGGACGCGCCCGCGACGGCTGGCCGCAGCGGTGGGTCGGGCTCGTCACCCGCCGCCCGCGCGCCGCGACGGCGCTGGTCACGCTCGTGATGCTCGTGCTCGCCGTCCCCGCGCTGTCGATGCGGCTGGGCCTGCCCGACGGCTCCTCGGAGCCGCAGGACTCGACCGCCTACCGGGCCTACGAGCGCGTGGCCGACGACTTCGGTCCCGGTGCCAACGGCCCGCTCCTGCTGGCCGCGGAGTACGACGCACCGGTCGCCGAGGCCGACGTGGTCGCCGCGGAGGCGAAGGTCGCCCGGGCGGTCCTCGCCGTGGACGACCGCGTGTCCGTGCTCCCGATCGGGACCAGCGACGACCGACGCACGATCGCCTTCCAGGTCGTGCCGGCGGAAGGCCCGTCGGCGGAGTCCACCGTCGAGCTCGTCCAGGGCCTGCGCCGGCTCGCCGCCGGCGACGAGCCGGTCCACCAGACCTCGTCGTGGCTGGGCCTGCAGGACGTCATCGCCGACGCCGACCCGACCGGTGACGAGCTGCTCGGCGACGGTGTCTCGCTCGGCCTCACCGGAGCGACGGTCGCCAACATCGAGGTCTCCGAGCGGCTCGCCGCCGCCCTGCCGCTCTACCTCACGATGGTGATCGGGCTGTCCCTGGTGCTCCTGACGATCGTGTTCCGCTCGATCCTCGTGCCGCTGGTCGCCACGGCCGGGTTCCTGCTCTCGGTCGCCGCCAGCTTCGGCGCGATCGTCGCGGTCTACCAGTGGGGTTGGCTCGGGGCCCTCTTCGACGTGCACGACCCGTCAGCGGTGTTCAGCTTCATGCCGACGCTGCTCATCGGCATCCTCTTCGGGCTCGCGATGGACTACCAGATGTTCCTGGTCTCCGGCATGCACGAGTCCTACGTCCACGGCAAGGACGCGCGGACCGCGGTGCGGGCGGGCTTCGCCTCCGGCGCCCGGGTCGTCGCGGCGGCGGCGCTGATCATGGTCTCGGTCTTCTCCGGCTTCATCTGGGCGGAGATGACCATGGCCCGCTCCATCGGCTTCGGCCTCGCGGTCGGCGTGCTGCTCGATGCCTTCCTGGTCCGGATGACCTTCACGCCCGCGGTGCTGTCGCTGCTCGGCGACAAGGCGTGGTGGCTGCCGGGGTGGCTCGACCGGCTCCTGCCCAACCTCGACGTCGAGGGCGCGGCGCTCGCCCAGCGGTTGGAGCGGGAGCGGACGGAGTCCGAGGCGCCCGCCGAGGAGCCCGCACGGGAGCTGACGCCCGTCAGCTGAGGCGGGTCAGCTCAGGCGCAGGGTCTGGCCGGTGATCCGCGACGCGGAGCTGCTGGCCAGGAACAGCACGGCGTCGGTGACCGCGTCGGTCGTGCGCTGCTGCGGCGTGCGGACCATGGTGCCGCCGGCGGCCCGGCTGCCACCGGCCGGTGGCTGGGTCGACCGACCGTACTGGCGCGGGACGGCCGGCCGGTGCGGGGGAGCGACGGAGTTGACCCGCACGCCCAGCCCGGCCCAGTTGTCACCGGCACGGATGGTGGAGTCGACGAAGTCGGCGTGCGCCGCCTCGGGGGTCGAGGACAGCTCCAGCCAGCGGCGTACGGACCCGGTGTTGACCACGCACCCGCCACCGAGGGCCGGGCTCTGGCCGAGCTTGAGGCGCAGCCGGGTCGTGAGGAACGTCGGGCCGAGCAACCCCGAACGGGCAGCCTCGGCGAGGAAGGAGCGTTCGTCGGCGGAGATGCCGTAGGGGAGCGTGCAGCCGGCGGCGAGGACGAGGACGTCGATCTGGTCGACCATGCCGACGAGGTGGTCGATCGACTCCTGGCGGGCCAGGTTGACCGACTCGTAGTCGAACGCCGAGAGGTCGGCGTCGTAGAGGGAGCGCAGCATCATCGTGCCGGTCACCGTCACCGAGGCGCCCGAGGCGGCGAAGGACGAGGCGATCGAGTGGCCCTCGCCGCGTGTTCCGCCGATCACCAGGACCTGGTAGCCGGTGAAGTCGTACGACCCCGAAGTCGTCATGCTGAGGCGTCCCCTCCTGTCGAGCTCAGCGACGTTTCTACCACGCGGTAGGGGAACGGTGACAGGCCCGGAGGTGCTCAGTTCGGCCACAGCCGGACCGGTCAGACCACTTCCTCCTCCGCCAGCACCTCCTCCTCGCGCAGCGGGTCCGCGAGGTCGGGTCGGCCGGTCCGGACGGCGGCGAAGGTCCAGAGCTTGTTGAGCACGAACGACATCGGCGTGACGAGCCCGATCACGATCAGCTGGGACCAGTAGAGGCGGTTGCGCAGGCCGGAGGAGTCGTCGAAGACGCTGGTCGGCAGGCTCACCGGGGAGTGGGGGTGCATGAGCAGGGTGAGGAGCGCGAGCCCGATGACCTGGCCGCCCAGGCCCACGGCGAGGAAGGGCCAGTACTCCTTCCACCAGCCCGACGCGCGGCTGCTCTGGAAGGTCCAGCTGCGGTTGAGCTGGAAGTTGGAGAGGTTCGCGACGAGGAAGGCGATCGTCGAGTAGACGTGGTACCAGCGCAGGTTGAAGTCGGAGGTGCCGAGGCCCACGACCGCCTCGTCGAAGTGCGGGCCGAGCTTGCGCAGCAGGATCAGCGTCACCATGTTGACCACGACGCCCGAGACGCCGACGACCCCGAAGCGCATCAGCAGCGTCAGGTTGCGTCGGTGGCGGGCGAGGAGCGCGCTTCCCCGAGAGGGCATGCGCACGAGGCTACCGACCCGGGCTCGCGCCCGTGGCGGTTCTCCCTAGGATTGAGCCATGACGCAGCAGCCGTTCAGCCGTCCAGGTGCCATCGACCTCTCCGGGCTGGGCAAGCCCGCCCCGCAGGCCGGTCCTCCGGCCGGAGCCCCGTCCGCTCCCGCAGCCGGCGGCGGGTCGTCGTACAGCGTCGTCGTGGACGACCAGAGCTTCCAGGGGCTGCTCGAGCAGTCGATGACGGCGCCGGTGCTGCTGGTGTTCTACTCGCGCACCCGGATGCCCGAGAGCGGACAGCTCGCCGACGACCTCGAGACCGTGGTCGCGGAGCACGACGGGCGCTACCTGCTCGGCCTGGTCGACATCGACGCCGTGCCGCAGATCGCCCAGGCGATGCAGATCCCGTCGATCCCGCTCGTGGTCGCCGTCGTCGACGGTCGCCCGACACCGCTCCTCCAGGACGCGCTGCCGATCGACGAGCTCCGCACCGCCCTCACCCAGGTCGCGCAGCAGCTCACCGCCGGTGGCGTCACCGGACGCCACCAGCCGCGGTCCAGCGTCGCTCCGGCGACCGACGGCGAGGAGGAGGTCGTCGACCCGCGCTACGCGCCCGCCCAGGACGCGCTGGCCGCCGGTGACATCGACGGCGCGGTTGCGGAGTACCAGAAGCTCGTCGCCTCCAACCCGGCCGACGTCGAGGCGGCCGGCGGCCTGGCCATCGCCAAGGTCATGCAGCGCACGCAGGGCGTCGACCTCAGCACCGCCCGCGCGGCCGCGGCCGAGAGCCCCGACGACGTCGACGCCCAGACGATGGTCGCCGACCTCGACATGCTCGGCGGCCACGTCGAGGACGCCTTCACCCGCCTGGTGAACCTCGTCGCCCGCACGACCGACAAGGACCGGGAGAAGGCGCGCGACCACCTCCTCGCGCTCTTCGCAGCCGTCGGCAACGACGACCCGCGCGTGCTCGCGGGTCGTCGCAACCTGGCGTCGGCGCTCTTCTGAGGCCGCGGTGCCCGGGGGCTAGCGCTTCTCGAGCACCGAGCGTCCGGCCTCGAGCCGGGCGACCGGCACGCGGAACGGCGAGCACGAGACGTAGTTGAGGCCGACGGCGTCGAAGAAGTGCACGGAGCGCGGGTCGCCGCCGTGCTCGCCGCAGACGCCGACCTTGAGGTCGGGCTTGGTCTCGCGGCCCTTGGCGGTGCCCATCTCGACCATGCCGCCGACGCCGCGCTGGTCGAGGGACTCGAACGGCGAGACGTCGAAGATGCCGTGCTCGAAGTAGCGCGAGAAGAACGACGACTCCACGTCGTCGCGCGAGAAGCCCCACGCCATCTGGGTGAGGTCGTTGGTGCCGAAGGAGAAGAAGTCGGCGTCGCGCGCGATCCGGTCGGCGAGGAACGCCGCGCGGGGCAGCTCGATCATGGTGCCGATGGCGATCTCGAGCTTGATCCCGCGCTCCTCCTCGACCTCGGCGATCTGCTGCTCGAGGACGGCCCGGACGATCTCGAGCTCGCGCACGCTGGCGACCAGCGGCACCATGATCTCGGGACGGGGAGCGCCGTGGACGGCCAGCCGGTCGGCGGCGGCCTCGGCGATCGCGCGGCCCTGCATCCGGAACAGGCCGGGGATCTGGATCCCGAGGCGCACGCCGCGCAGGCCGAGCATCGGGTTGGTCTCGTGCAGCCGGCGCACGTGGGTGAGCAGGGTCTTCTGGTGCCGGGCGTGCTCGCTGTCCTCGCCGCGCTCGTCGGCCAGCGCCACCTCGACGCTGAGCTCGGTGAGGTCGGGGAGGAACTCGTGCAGCGGCGGGTCCAGCAGCCGGATCGTGACGGGCAGGCCGTCCATCGCCTCGAGGATCTCGGTGAAGTCCTGCTTCTGCAGGGGGAGCAGCGCGGCGAGCGCGGCCTCCACTCCGGCCTCGTCCTCGGCCACGATGAGCTTCTCGACCAGCTCGCGGCGCTCGCCGAGGAACATGTGCTCGGTGCGGCACAGGCCGATCCCCTGGGCGCCGAAGCGGCGGGCGCGGGCAGCGTCCTCGGGGGTGTCGGCGTTGGTGCGCACCCGCAGGCGGCGCGCACCGTCGGCGTGCGCCATGATCCGGGCGACCGTCTGGGCGAGGTCGTCGTCGAGCTTCTCGCCCTCGAAGTGGCGTACGACGACGGAGTCCGCGACCGGGACCGCGCCGGCGAAGACCTCGCCGGTGCTGCCGTCGATCGAGATGACGTCGCCCTCGGCGATGGTGGCGCCGTCCCGGACGACGAACTGCTTGCCCTTGGTGTCGACGTCGAGCGACTCCGCCCCGCACACGCACGTACGGCCCATGCCGCGCGCGACCACGGCGGCGTGCGAGGTCTTCCCGCCGCGGCTGGTGAGGATGCCGCGGGCGGCGACCATGCCGCGCAGGTCGTCGGGGTTGGTCTCCTTGCGGACCAGGATCACGTCCTCGCCCCGGGCGGCCCACTCGACCGCCGTGTCGGAGTCGAAGACCGCCTTGCCGACCGCCGCGCCGGGGGAGGCGTTCATGCCCTTGGCGAGCAGGGTGCGCTCGGCGTCCTCGTCGAAGCGGGGGAACATCAGCAGCGCGAGCTGCTCGCCGGTCACCCGGAGCACGGCCTCGTCCATCTGGATCAGGCCCTCGTCGACCATGTGGACCGCGATCCGGAACGCCGCCTCGGGGGTGCGCTTGCCGACGCGGGTCTGGAGCATCCAGAGCTTGCCGCGCTCGACGGTGAACTCGATGTCGCACATGTCGCGGTAGTGCCGCTCGAGGCGGCCCATGATGTCCATCAGGTCGTCGTGGGACCGGGCGTCGATCTCGGCCATGTCGGCCAGGGACACGGTGTTGCGGATGCCGGCCACGACGTCCTCGCCCTGCGCGTTCTGCAGGTAGTCGCCGTACTCGCCCTGCGCGCCGCTGGCGGGGTCGCGGGTGAAGGCGACGCCGGAACCTGAGTCCATGCCGAAGTTGCCGAAGACCATCGCCTGCACGTTGACGGCGGTGCCGAGGTCTTCCGGGATCCGCTCCTGGCGGCGGTAGAGCCGCGCGCGGTCGGTGTTCCAGGAGTCGAAGACCGCGCGGATGGCGAGGTCCATCTGCTCGCGCGGGTCCTGCGGGAAGTCGCGGCCGGTGTGCTCCTTGATGATGGCCTTGAAGGCCTCGACGACGCCCTTGAGGTCCTCGGCGTCGAGGTCGAGGTCGGACTCGGTGCCCTTGGCCTTCTTCACCGCGTCGAGCGCGTCGGAGAACAGCTCGGACTCCACGTGCAGGACCGTGCCGCCGAACATCTGGAGCAGGCGGCGGTAGGAGTCCTGGGCGAACCGCTCGGACTCGCTGCGCGCGGCCAGGCCGCCCACGGAGGTGTCGTTGAGGCCGACGTTGAGGACCGTCTCCATCATCCCGGGCATCGAGAACTTCGCGCCCGAGCGGACCGAGACGAGCAGCGGGTCGTCGGCGTCGCCGAGCGTCTTGCCCATCGCCTCCTCGAGCGAGGCGAGGTGCTCGGTGACCTCCTCCGCGAGCCCGTCGGGCATCCCGCCCTCGGCCAGGTAGGCACGGCAGGTCTCCGTGGAGATCGTGAACCCCGGTGGCACGGGGAGGCCGAGGTTGGTCATCTCGGCCAGGTTGGCGCCCTTGCCCCCCAACAGGTCCTTCTGGTCCTTGTTGCCCTCTGCGAAGTCGTAGACCCAGCTCATGGAGGCATCCTGCCTCAGCGGCCGGACTCCGTATACGGCTGAGCGCCGCCGACGGCCGCGCGGACGCGGCGGGCGGTGAAGTCGGCGGCGAGCTCGTCGACCTCCTCGAGGGTGCAGAACCGCACGTCTCGGATCTCGCGCTCCTGCTTCACCACGGTGGCGAGCACGCCCTGGTCGAGGGTGCCGCCGTCGAAGACGAGGCACACGGCGTCGTCCCAACCACCCCACGGGGGCAGCCAGTCGGTGAGCACGAGCCCGCCCGCGGCGAGGGTGAGCCCGAGCTCCTCCTCGACCTCGCGCTCGACGGCCAGCCTCGGTGACTCACCGACCTCGACCACGCCGCCGGGCAGGTCCCAGTCCTTCTTGTACGTCAGCTGGCACAGCAGCACCCGGCCCTCCGGGTCGCGCACGAGCATCTGCGCGATCGCCCGCTTGCGGGGGAGGAAGGAGTTGAGGAGCGACCGGAAGGACTCGGGGTCGCTGAGCGGGGGGTCGGTCACGAGTCGCGCGAAGACGAGGTAGGAGGTGGCGTCCGCCCGATCACCCATCCCGGGCGTGATGCGCTGCGAGCCCTCCAGGCGCAGCCCGGCACGCGTGGCGACCCGGCGGCTGCGATCGTTGCGGGGGTCGATGCGGGCCTCGACCCGCTGCAGGCCCCAGCCGCCCTCAGCAGGGTCCGCGAACGCCCAGTCGACCAGGATGCGCACGGCGCGGGTGGCGAAGCCCCGGCCCCGGCGACCGGCGTACAGGGTCCAGCTCAGCCGTGCCCCGGCGTCGCCCTCCCGGGTCAGCTCGACGCTGCCCACGAGCCGGTCGTCGTGCGTCACCACGAAGGACGCCTGCTCGCCGGTCCGGTAGCGCTCGCGCCACCGGGCGATGGCCCGCGCATGGGCACCGGCCGTGACCGCCGCCGGGTCCCAGCCGAACCAGAGCGCCATCTCCTCGTCGTGCCCGGCGACGGCCTCGTCGACGTCGTCGTCGCGCCACGGGCGCAGGGAGATCGTGCCGTCGGTCAGGGTCGGCTGGTCGTCGGGCACGCAGCCACCCTAGCGAGCGCCCGCACGGCCCGACCCCCCGTCGCGTCCGGCGGCCGGGCGGGGGAACGGGCGCCCGCGGGTCAGGCGTCCTTGCGGAACCAGACGGTGGCCAGGGGCGGGACCACGATGTCGGCGTAGGCTGGCTGACCGTGGACGTCGCCGGCGACGGCGGTGATCGAGCCGAGGTTGCCCACGCCGGAGCCGTGGTAGGTCTCGGCGTCGGTGTTGAGGACCTCGGTCCACGTGCCCTCCGACGGCAGGCCGAGGCGGTAGCCGTCGTGGGGAGTGCCGGCGAAGTTGGCCACGCAGACGACGTCGGGGTGGCCCGGGGCCCGGCGCACGAAGGAGAACGTGCTGCGACCCGCGTCGTTGGCGTCGATCCAGGCGAACCCGGACGGGTCGTTGTCACGACCCCACAGGGCGCCGGTGGCGGAGTAGGCGTGGTTCATGTCGCGGACCATCGCGTGCACGCCCGCGTGCTCGGGGTGCTCGAGGAGCCACCAGTCGAGCTCGCGGCTCTCGGCCCACTCGGACTCCTGGCCGATCTCGCAGCCCATGAAGAGCAGCTGCTTGCCGGGGTGCGCCCACATGTAGGCGAGGTAGGCGCGGAGGTTGGCCAGCTGCTGCCACCGGTCGCCGGGCATCTTGCGCAGCAGCGAGCCCTTGCCGTGGACGACCTCGTCGTGGCTGATCGGGAGGACGTAGTTCTCCGCGAAGGCGTAGACCAGCGAGAAGGTCATCTCGCCGTGGTGGTGGCTGCGGTAGAGCGGGTCGCGGGCGACGTAGTCGAGCGAGTCGTGCATCCAGCCCATGTTCCACTTGAAGCCGAACCCGAGGCCGCCGTTGCTGGTCGGTCCGGTGACGCCCGGCCACGCGGTGGACTCCTCGGCGATCGTGACGATGCCGGGGACCCGCTTGTAGACGGTGGCGTTCATCTCCTGGAGGAACTGCACGGCCTCGAGGTTCTCGCGGCCGCCGTGCTTGTTGGGCGACCACTCGCCGGCCTCGCGGGCGTAGTCGAGGTAGAGCATCGAGGCGACGCCGTCGACGCGGAGGCCGTCGGCGTGGAACTCCTCGAGCCAGAAGACGGCGTTGGCGTAGAGGAAGTTGCGGACCTCGTTGCGGCCGAAGTTGAAGATGTGGGAGCCCCACTCCTTGTGCCAGCCGCGCTGCGGGTTGGGGTCCTCGTAGAGCGGAGTGCCGTCGAAGCGGGCCAGGGCCCACTCGTCGGTGGCGAAGTGGCCGGGCACCCAGTCGAGGATGACGCCGACGCCGGCCTGGTGCAGCCGGTCGATGAGCCGCTTGAGCCCGTCGGGGTCGCCGAAGCGCGAGTCCGCGGCGAAGTACGACGTCACGTGGTAGCCCCACGACCCGCCGAACGGGTGCTGCATCACGGGCATGAACTCCACGTGCGTGAAGCCGAGGTCGGCGACGTACGGCACGAGGGCGTCGGCGATCTCGTCCCACGAGTAGAGCTCGCCGGAGTAGTGCTTGCGCCACGACGCGAGGTGGACCTCGTAGGTCGACATCGCCTCGTCCACCGGCTGCCGGGTGCTGCGGGCCTCGATCCAGTCGTCGTCACCCCACTGGTGGCCGGACTGCCAGACCACGGAGGCGGAGCTCGGTGGCTTCTCGGCGTACTGCGCCATCGGGTCGGCGCGGTCGACCCACTGACCGTCGGCGCCGCGGATGCGGTACTTGTACTGCGCGCCGACACCGACGTCGGGCACGAAGGCGTGCCACACGCCCGGTCCGTCGAGCCGTGCCATCGGGTGGGCGGACCCGTCCCAGCCGGCCCAGTCGCCCGCGACCTGGACCTCCTGCGCGTTCGGCGCCCACACGCGGAACGACGTGCCGTCCGCGGTGACCTGGGCGCCGAGGACGGTCCAGAGCTGCTCGTGGCGGCCCTCGCCGATCAGGTGCAGGTCGAGCTCGCCGGGCGCGTGGACGGGTCCGGCGGGGGTGGCGGCGGGGGTGGCGGCGGGGGTGGCGGCGATGGTTCGGGTGGTGGTGCCAGTGGTCGTGCCAGGTGTCTCGGTCATGCGTCCCTCCCAGGATGATCGACGAGGGCGGCCAACGGGATGGAGAGCCATCCCGGACGGTTGCGTGCTTCGTAGACGGCTTCGTAGACGACCTTGTCGGCGATGTAGGCGTCGAGCAGGACCGCGGCCGTCCGGTCGAGGTCCCGGCCGCGCTGCGCGGTGTAGGCCTCGACGAAGGCGGCGCGGTTGCGCGCCGACCACTCGGCCGCCCGGTAGTCGCGCTGGCCGGCGTCGGGCGCGTCGGGGCCCAGGCCCGTCAGCGAGACCACGCGGGGTGCGTAGTCGAAGGACCGGATCATGCCGGCCACGTCGCGCCACACGGAGTCGGGCTTGAGGCGGACCGCGAGCGGCTTGGCGGGCTCGCCCTCGAAGTCGACGATCTTCCAGCCCCTGGCCGTGCGCAGCGTCTGGCCCAGGTGCAGGTCGCCGTGGACCTGCTGGACCTCGACGGCGTCGAGCGCGCGGAGGGCGGCGTACGTCGCGCGCAGCCGGTCGGCGTGGGGCGCCAGGTCGGGTACGACGACGAGGGCGGCGTCGAGCCGTTCCTCCATCGCGCCGGCCAGGCCGTCGATCGCGCCTGCGTCACGCTCCTCGACGGGGAAGTGGGCGGCCAGGTCGGTGTGCACCTCGGCGAGCGCGGTGCCGAGCCGGGCGGCCTCGCCGGCGAAGTCGCCGCCGACCTCGTCGGCGTGCAGGTCGGCCTCGGCGAAGAGGTTGCGGACGCTGGCCAGGGCCAGGTCCCAGCCGTCGCTGGCGGTGCGCAGGAACTGCTGGAGCATCGCGAGCTGGATCGTCGTGTTGGTCTCGTCGTCGACCAGGTCGAGCCAGCCGTAGAGGGCGGCGACGTGCGTCGACCCGGCCTCGGTGAGGACCTGGTGGATCGCGATGTCGGGGTTCACGCCGGGGGTCACCTTGCGGAAGACCTTCATCAGCGCGTCCTCGCCGAAGGCGACCGAGGAGTTGGACTGCTCGCCGGAGAACAGGGTCGAGTGGGCCTCGAGGTCGAGGTCGTGGCCGGGCAGCCGGTGGAACGCCAGCTCGCCGCGCGAGGCCGACTCGCCCCCCGCGAAGGCCGTCAGCCACAGGCCCATCGCCTCACGGTCGTGGACGGCGTCGTAGACCCACGAGTGGCCGAAGTCCGGGTCGTCCCACTCGCCGACGAGCGCGTGCGCGATGCGGTCCTGCGGCTCGCGGTAGTAGGCGAGCGGGACCTGGTAGAGCTCCGTCTCCGCTGTCTCCGCTGCGTGTCCTGAGCCGGTCGAGGAGTCGGTGAAGGACACCTCGGCGACCTCGATCGCCACGTGCACGCCGTCGGGCGCGTCGGGCAGCTCGCCGACACGTCGTACGCCCGTGAGCGTCCACTCGCGGCCCTTGCCGCCGAACCAGCGGGCCTCGCCGATCCACGTGGCCAGGGGAGCGAGCTCGGCACTCATCCCGGCACCTCCGAGTCCGTCGGGTCGGTGAGCCTGAGCCACAGGAAGCCGTAGCCGCCGAGGGTGAGCAGGTAGGACAGCTCGCCGATCGCGGGGAACGGCACGCCGCCCAGCAGCTCGACGGGCACCATCCCCTCCCACTGGCGCAGGTCGAGCTCGACCGGCTGCGGGAAGCGGGAGAGGTTGTTGACGCAGAGGATGACGTCGCGGCCGTCGGGTCCGGCTCCCTCGGGGGAGTGCTCGCGGACGTAGGACAGCACGCTCGGGTTCGAGCCGCCGAGGTCGTGGAACTCCCCGAGGCCGAAGGCCGGGTGCCGGCGCCGAGCGTGGACGAGCCGGCGCGTCCAGTGCAGCAGCGAGGAGGTGTTCTCGAGCTGCGCCTCGACGTTGACCGACTGGTAGCCGTAGACCGGGTCCTGGATCGCCGGCAGGTGGAGCTTGCCGGGGGTGGCGTTGGAGAAGCCCGCGTTGCGGTCGGGCGTCCACTGCATCGGCGTACGCACCCCGTCGCGGTCGCCGAGCCAGATGTTGTCGCCCATCCCGATCTCGTCGCCGTAGTAGAGGACGGGGGAGCCGGGCAGCGACAGCAGGAGCGCGGTGAAGAGCTCCATCCGGTTGACGTCGCCGTCGAGCAGCGGCGCGAGGCGCCGCCGGATGCCGATGTTGGCCTTCATCCGCGGGTCGTGGGCGTACTCCGACCACATGTAGTCGCGGTCGTCGTCGGTGACCATCTCGAGGGTGAGCTCGTCGTGGTTGCGCAGGAAGATGCCCCACTGGCAGCCGTCGGGGATCGCAGGGGTCTGCTCGAGGATCTCCGAGATGGGGAAGCGAGACTCGCGGCGCACGGCCATGAAGATGCGCGGCATCACCGGGAAGTGGAACGCCATGTGGCACTCGGTGCCGATCCAGCGGCCGTCCTCGGTCTGCTCGGGGCCGAAGTACTCGACCACGTCGGCGGGCCACTGGTTGGCCTCGCAGAGGAGCACGCGACCGGGGTAGTTCTCGTCGACGAACGTGCGGCACTTCTTCAGGAAGTCGTGGGTCTCCTTGAGGTTCTCGCCGTTGGTGCCGGGGCGCTCGTAGAGGTAGGGCACCGCGTCGAGGCGGAAGCCGTCGAGGCCCATGTCGAGCCAGAAGGCCATCGCCTCCAGCATCGCGTCGTGGACCTTCGGGTTGTCGAAGTTCAGGTCGGGCTGGTGGTGGAAGAAGCGGTGCCAGAAGTACTGCTGGCGGACCGGGTCCCACGTCCAGTTGGACGGCTCGGTGTCGACGAAGATGACGCGGGCGTCCTGGTAGAGCTCGTCGGTGTCGGACCAGACGTAGAAGTCGCCGTAGGGGCCGTCGGGGTCGCTGCGGCTGGCCTGGAACCACGGGTGGGCGTCACTCGTGTGGTTCATGACGAAGTCGATGATCACCCGGATGCCGCGCTGGTGGCACGCGTCGAGGAACTCGTGGAAGTCGTCGACCGTCCCGCACTCGGGAAGGATGTTGTTGTAGTCGGCGACGTCGTAGCCGCCGTCGCGCAGTGGCGAGGTGAAGAACGGCGGCACCCACAGGCAGTCGACACCGAGCCACTCGAGGTAGTCGAGCTTCTCGATGAGGCCCTTGAAGTCGCCGGTGCCGTCGCCGTTGGAGTCGCGGAACGAGCGGACCAGGACCTCGTAGAAGACCGCTGTCCTGAACCAGTCCGGCTCCGCGTTCAGCACGGCGGTCGCCGCTCCTGCGTCGGTCGGCATGGGCTGGTCGGTCAACGGGGGCTCCTGACGGTGATGACGTGGGCGGGCTCGTAACCGGGGTCGAGCCGGACGTAGTTGTGCTGGCTCCAGCTCCAGTCGGCGCCGGTGATCTCGTCGTGGGCCACGAACGAGTCGTGCCAGCTGAGGCCGAGGGCGGGCATGTCGAGGTGGATCATCGTCTCCCGCGCCCCGTGGGGGTCGAGGTTGATGATGGTGATGACGACGTCGGTCCCCCCGTCGGGCAGCAGCGCCCGCTTGGAGAACACGAGGACGTGGTCGTCCTCGCTCTCGTGGATCGTGACGTTGCGCAGCAGTTGCAGTGCGGGGTGCTCGCGCCGGATCTCGTTGAGCCGGGTGATGTACGGCGCCAGGGTGGTGCCGTCGGCGTCGTGCTTCTTCCAGTCGCGGATCCGGATCTGGTACTTCTCGGAGTCGAGGTACTCCTCCGAGCCCGGCTTCACCGCGACGTGCTCGAACAGCTCGTAGCCGGCGTACACGCCCCAGCTCGGCGACCCGGTGGCGGCGAGCGCGGCACGGATCTTGAACGCCGCCGGGCCGCCGTACTGCAGGAACGCGTGCAGGATGTCGGGGGTGTTGACGAAGAAGTTCGGCCGCATCAGGTGGTCGGACTCGCTCGAGACCTCGACGAGGTAGTCCTCGATCTCGCGCTTGCCCGTGCGCCACGTGAAGTAGGTGTAGCTCTGGTGGTAGCCGACGGCACCGAGGCCGTGCATCATCGCGGGCTTGGTGAACGCCTCGGAGAGGAAGAGCACGTCGGGATCGGTGCGCCGGACCTCCGCGAGCAGCCACTCCCAGAAGGCCAGCGGCTTGGTGTGCGGGTTGTCGACGCGGAAGATCCGCACGCCGTGGGCCATCCAGAGCTTCACGATCCGCAGCACCTCGCGGCAGATGCCGGCGGGGTCGTTGTCGAAGTTGACCGGGTAGATGTCCTGGTACTTCTTCGGCGGGTTCTCGGCGTAGGCGATCGTGCCGTCGGCGCGCGTGGTGAAGAACTGCGGGTGGGTGGTCACCCACGGGTGGTCGGGGGCCGCCTGCAGGGCGAGGTCGAGCGCGACCTCGAGGTCGAGCTCCCTGGCCCGCGCGACGAAGGCGTCGAAGTCGTCGAAGGTGCCGAGGTCGGGGTGGATCGCGTCGTGGCCGCCGTCCTTGCTCCCGATGGCCCACGGCGAGCCCGTGTCGTCCGGCCCCGGCGTGAGGGTGTTGTTGGGGCCCTTGCGGTTGACCTCGCCGATCGGGTGGATCGGCGGCAGGTAGAGCACGTCGAAGCCCATCTCGGCGACCCGGTCGAGCCGCTCGATGGCGGTGAGGAACGTCCCGCTGGTGACCTTGCCGGTCTTCTCGTCGACGGCGGCGCCCTCGGAGCGGGGGAAGAACTCGTACCAGCTGCCGAAGAGGGCGCGGACCCGGTCGGCCCGGAAGCGGAACGGCCCGCTCGTCGAGACCAGCTCGCGCAACGGGTGCGCCAGCAGCACGGCGCCGAGCCCGGGGTCCTGGAGCGCCGCCAGCCGCGCGGCGACCGGCCGCTCGGTGTCGGTGGCGGCCGCGATGCCGCCCTGCACGAGCGCCTTGGTCGCCTTGTCGAGCTTGTCCGGGCCCTTGCCCGCGGCGACCCGCTCGAGCAGCAGCCGGGCCTCGGTGAACATCAGCTCGACGTCCACGCCGGCCGGGATCTTGATGCCGGCGTCGTGCTGCCAGGTGGCGATCGGGTCCGACCAGGACTGGATCTCGAAGGTCCACTCGCCCTCGACGTCGGGCGTGACGTGGGCGACGTACCGGTTGGGCTCCTCGCCGTCGGCGACCATCCGCACCGGGGCGCGGCGCTTGCCGGCCGGGTCGGTGGTGACCACCTCGGCGGCGAGCTGGTCGTGGCCCTCGCGGAACACGGCCGCGCGGACCGGCATCGGCTCGCCGACCGTCGCCTTCGCCGACTGCCGACCGAGGTCCACCACGGGGGAGACGTCCATCACGGGTATGCGTCCAACCATGTCCCCACACTTGCGAACGCCGGACAGCGACGCAAGCCGCGACACCGTTCGTCCCACCCTTGTGGCCATTTTCTTGGATCGATCCAAGAAATGCCCTACGGTCGGTGACCGTGCGAGCGTTCCGACGATTCACCGTCCGTCCCGTCCTGCCCGAGCCCCTGGGTGCGCTGTCCGTCCTGGCCGGCAACCTGCGCTGGTCGTGGCACCCACCGACCCAGGACGTCTTCGCCGCGATCGACGCCCGGCTGTGGCGCGACGTGGCCGGCGACCCGGTCCGCTTCCTCGGCGCAGTCAGCCGCGAGCGGCTCGACGAGCTCGTCGAGGACGGCGACTTCCGCAACCGCCTCGACGCCGCGCACGCCGACCTCGAGCGCTACCTCACCGAGGACCGCTGGTACGCCCGCAAGGCCGGTGCCGACGCGCCCCGGGCGATCGCGTACTTCTCCTCCGAGTTCGGCATCACCGCCGTGCTCCCGCAGTACTCCGGCGGCCTGGGCATCCTCGCCGGCGACCACCTCAAGGCGTCGTCCGACCTCGGCATCCCTCTGGTGGGCGTCGGGCTCTTCTACCGCCACGGGTACTTCAAGCAGGCGCTCGACCGCGACGGCTGGCAGCAGGAGAGCTACCCGGTCCTCGACCCCGACGAGCTGCCCCTGACGGTGCTCCGCGAGCCCGACGGCTCGCGAGCCACCGTCTCGCTGGCGCTGCCGGACGGACCCGACCTCCTGGCGCGCATCCTCGTGGCCCACGTCGGCCGCGTCCCGCTGCTGCTCCTCGACACCGACATCGAGGAGAACAGCGCCCACTACCGCGACGTCACCGACCGGCTCTACGGCGGCAACTCCGAGCACCGGCTGCGCCAGGAGCTGCTCCTCGGCGTGGGCGGCGTGCGCGCGCTGCGGGTCTGGTCGCGCATCACCGGTGCCCCGGCGCCGGAGGTCTTCCACGCCAACGAGGGCCACGCCGGCTTCCTTGGCGTCGAGCGGATCCGCGAGCTCACCGTCGCCGAGGACGGCCCGCACCTCGACTTCGACACCGCGCTCGAGGTCTCGCGCGCCGGCACGGTCTTCACGACTCACACGCCGGTCCCGGCCGGCATCGACCGGTTCCCGCGCGAGCTGGTCTCGCAGTACTTCGGCGGCAGCTCGCCGACTCCCGGCGTCCCGGTGGACCGCGTGCTCGCACTCGGCGCGGAGGACTACGAGGGCGGCGACGCCGGCGTGTTCAACATGGCCGTGATGGGCTTCCGCCTGGCCCAGCGCGCCAACGGCGTCTCCCAGCTCCACGGCCACGTGTCGCGCGGGATGTTCAACGGCCTGTGGCCGGCCTTCGACGAGGCAGAGGTGCCGATCTCCTCGATCACCAACGGCGTCCACGGCCCGACCTGGATCGCCCGCGAGGTCATCGAGCTCGCCGCCAGCCGCGGTGCCGACATCGACGGCGACGACACCGACGCCCTCTGGCCGATGGTCGACCAGATCGGCGACCGCGAGATCTGGGACCTCAAGCGCGCCCTGCGTACCCGCTTCATCGACGACGCCCGCAGCCGGATGCGCCGCTCGGCCATCAAGCGGGGCCTGGCTCCTGCCGAGACCACCTGGATCGACACCGCCCTCGACCCCGACGTGCTGACGATCGGCTTCGCGCGTCGCGTGCCGACGTACAAGCGGCTCACGCTGATGCTGCGCGACCCGGCCCGCCTCAAGAAGCTGCTGCTCGACCCCGAGCGCCCGATCCAGCTCGTCATCGCCGGCAAGGCCCACCCCGCCGACGAGACCGGCAAGCGACTCATCCAGGAGATGGTGCGCTTCGCCGACGACCCGGAGATCCGGCACCGCATCGCGTTCCTGCCCAACTACGACATCGCGATGGCGCAGCCGCTCTACCCCGGCTGCGACGTGTGGCTCAACAACCCGCTGCGCCCCTACGAGGCGTGCGGCACGTCCGGCATGAAGGCCGCGCTCAACGGCGGCCTGAACCTGTCGATCCTCGACGGCTGGTGGGACGAGTGGTACGACGGCAACAACGGCTGGGCGATCCCGTCGGCCGACGGCATCGACGACCCCGACCGTCGTGACGACCTCGAGGCCAACGCGCTCTACGACCTGCTCGAGACCGACGTGGTGCCGCGCTTCTACGAGACCAACCACGAGGGCGTCCCGCCGCGCTGGCTGGAGATGGTGCGCCACACGCTGAAGTCGCTCGGCCCCAAGGTGCTGGCCACCCGCCAGGTCCGCGACTACGTCCGTGAGCTCTACGCCCCCGCCGCGCAGACCTCGCGCTCGCTCAACGCCGACTACACCGGTGCCCGCACCCTGTCCGGCTGGAAGTCCGAGGTCCGCGCCGCCTGGCCCGGCGTCCGGGTCGAGCACCTCGACTCCGAGGGTGCCGGTGACCAGGCCGAGGTCGGCGCGACGCTCGCCGTCCGCGCCTGGGTCGCGCTCGGCGCGCTCTCACCCGACGACGTGTCCGTCCAGGCCGTGCACGGCCGGATCGGCGCCGACGACGAGCTGACCGCCACCACGATCACGCCGATGACGGTCGGAGAGTCCTACGACGGCAACCGCCACCGCTTCGACGCCACCGTCCCGCTGGAGGTCTCCGGAGCCTTCGGCTACACGGTCCGCGTCGTGCCCCGCAACGCCGCGCTCGCCTCGGTCGCCGAGCTCGGGCTGGTGGCCGAGCCCGCCTGAGCCCGGGCGGGCCGGTCTCGTCAGGCGCAGCTGCCCGGCCTGCTGGCGACGGAACGACGCAGGGGCACGCGGGAGACCTTCTTGAGTCGTGTGCCGACGAGCCGGTAGGTGGTCTGCTCACCCCGGCGGCTGCTGAGGTCGAACCGGTGGACCAGCAGCCGTCCGTCCTCGCACCGGAAGCCGCCCTGGCCGCTGTCCTCCGCGAACGCCGAGAGCACCACCGGCCGGCCCTCGAGGGTGACGGGTCGCAGCTTGCCCGTGCGGTGGGTGAAGAGGGCGTACCCGCGGGCGGACATCGAGTAGACGGGGTGGCCGAAGTCGACGAGCACCTCGACCGCGACCGATCCCAGCCCGTTGCTCGCGGGCCGGGCCCGGACGCCGCTCGACGTGAAACCGGCAGGCAGCTGGCCCGTGCCCTCCACCTCGTGGCGGCCGACGGTCGTCGAGACGACGTACTCCGTCTCGGAGGTGAAGGTGACGGTCGACCCGCTCGGCGCCTCGGCCGTCGCGGGCGGCAGTCCCACGAGGCTCCAGGCGAGCACGACGACTGCGGTCAGCACGGGGGATCGATTCACGACGCTCCTCGGAGGGGGACCAGTGCACCGAGGCTAGGGAGCGGTCGCCGACCACTCCCGCCATCGCGCACGGATGTCCCTCAAACGCGCGATACGAGGACGCGCCGGCTCACCTAGCCTCGACCGATGCAGCCACGAACCGTCGCCCCGGTCCTGCTCGCGCTCGTCGCCATGTGCCTCCCGTGCGGCGGAGCAGCAGCACGCGAGGCGCCGGCTGCGGTCGAGGACCCCCGGGGAGACGTTCGGATCTACACGTCGGTGACGGGTCTGACCCGGGCCCAGCGCACGTCGATCGACCTGCGCCGGGTCATCATCACGCCGCGCGCGAGCTCGGTGCGGATCACGGTCAGGATGAAGGCCGTGCCCCGCCGCATGCCGGTCGACCAGATGGTGTTCCTGGCCCTGGCGCCGGCACCGGGTTCGAGCGGGACCGGCCGCGGCGACATCGGCCTCAGCCCGCAGAAGCCCGGCCTGTCCTACGCCGCCCTCGACACCGACGGCACCGGGACGTCCTGGGAGTCCTGCGACCCGATGCGGGTGGAGGTACGTCGCCCTGCGGGCGAGGTCCGTCTCGACGTGCCTCTCCGGTGCATCCCTGTGGGCGAGGTGACGGTCGAGGTGAGGTCGCTGACCGGCTACTTCCGATCCGACTCCGCGCGCCCGTGGTCGAGCGACCGGGTGAGGTTTCCGGACCCGGTCGTGATGCGGTGACTGGCCGCCCGACGCTGGGGATCTCCGGACGCGCGGGCGGGAGCCGTCGTACGGTCACGTCGTGATGACCTCCCGGGCGCTCCGTGTCGCAGCAGCCGTCCTCGTCTACGCCGGGGTGGGCCTGAGCCTCGCGGAGCGCTCGGACGCCTCGCCCGAGGGCGTGGCGTCGCGGTCGGTGACGGCCCCGCGAGCGGACCGGCTGGTCTGGGCGGCGTCGGGAACAGGGCTGCGCAACCTCCACGTCCGCTCGTCGCGCACGGACGGGACCAGGGTCCGCCAGGTGTACGACAACGCCCGCGGCTTCACGATGAGACTGGTGCCCAGCCCGAACGGTCGGCGGGTCGCGTTCGTGACCTGCTGCCGCGACGACCTGCCGCTGCTCGTGGTCGCGCCGACCAGTGGCGGACCCCACCTCGCCCCGCTGGAGGACCATCCCGAGCTCGAGGCAGCGGACGGCATCGGATGGTCGTTCGACGGTCGGAGCCTGGCCTTCACGGCGATCGTCCAGGAGGGAGAGCAGCGGATCGCCTCGCTCTGGACGATCCGGTTGGACGGCTCGGACCTCCAGCACGTGCTCACGCTGGGCGACGTGCTGGGTGAGGACGCACCCAGTCTTCTCGACACTGTGGTGTGGACCGACGAGGGGATCCTCTTCTCGAACGTCGGGAAGCTGATGCTGGCCCACGACGGCACGTCGAGCCCGGTGATGGGTGGTGTGTGGTCGGTGAGCTCATCCGCCGACGGGCGGCGCCTGGTCCTGCTCCGGGGCACGCGGTGGCGACACGAGGTGTGGCTGTCCCGGGCTGACGGGAGCGGTGCCACGAAGGTGGCGCAGTGGCGACTCCGCGAGCCGACCACCTACGTCGAGGTCGCTGCGAACCACGACGGGTCACGGCTGCTGGCGTTGCGATCCGACGGATACTCGTACTCGCCCGAGAGCGCGTGGGTCGCGTGGGACGTCAGGAAGGGGCTGCGCTCGGCCGAGGTGCTTCCGGTGCCTGACGACACGTCCGTCCTGGCGTGGCACTGACCTAGCCGAAGGTCAGCACGAGCCCGATCGCCGTCGGGACCACCCCGAGGAGCAACCAGGGCGACAGCACCGGCTTGCCGTGGATCGCGCGACCGGCGGCGACCGCGGCGGCGCCGAAGATCCCGGCGATCACGTTGAGCCCGACCTTCGAGGACGTGGGGGAGTCGTCCAGCATCACTGCCGCCACCACGAGGCCGACCACGAGGTGCAGGATCGTCGTCACGGCGAGCGTCGACATCACCCACTTCTGCACCCGGGCGAGGTCGCGGGCGTCCTTCTCGGGGTCCTTGATGACCTGACGCGGCGCGTTCATGTCGAGGAGGTGGCCGCGCCCCTTCTCGGTACGTCGTGCGGGAACGCTGCTGGCCATGTCCCCATCCTCTCAGTTCGGGCGCACTCACGGCGACTCGGTGCAGACTGCGCAAGTGCGATCAAGCGGGCGGGCACCGGCGGCACGAGGGTGGTGGACATGACGACAGCGGCCGACACCTTCGCCGCGTTCCTCGACACCCTGGCCGAGACGCTCGACCTGGGCAGCGAGGAGCGGGCGCGGCGGCTCCACCTCTCCCGCTTCCACCTCGACCGCGTGGTGTCGGCGACCGGGGGCGAGCCACCGGAGCGGATGCGACGCCGCCTGCTGCTCGAGCGCGCGGCGTACCGCCTCGTGACGGGCGACGCACAGGTGGTCGACATCGCGTTCGAGGCGGGCTTCGGGTCCCACGAGGCGTTCACGAGGGCGTTCACGCGGGAGTACGGCACCGCCCCGAGCCGCTGGCGCCAGCACCCCACCCGGACCCAGATCACGGGTCCGAGCGGCGTGCACTTCCACCCGCCGGGCAGCCTGCGGCTGCCCACCGCACGAAAGGTGACACCGATGGACCTGATGACGCGCATGATCGAGCACCACCTCTGGCTGACCGGCGAGATGATCGACCGCGCCGGGGGCCTGACCGACGAGCAGCTCGACGCCCCCATCGAGGTGCCGATCGGCACCATCGACGACGACATGACGATCCGCTCGGTGCTCGGCCGGCTCGTCGGCCAGCTCGCCCAGTGGAACGCCGCCGTCGCGCAGCGCCGCTACGACTGGGACCAGGAGCGCGGCAAGTCGCTGAGCACCCTGCGCCGCGAGCTCGCGGACGAGGGGTCGGCCTTCCTCGCCCAGGTGCGCACGACGATCGACGAGGGCCGTCTCGACGACACCTTCGTCGACGTCACGTGCGACCCGCCCAAGGTCTACACCTACGGCGGGATGGTCGCCCACGTGCTTACCTTCGCCGCCGTGCGCCGGCTCGTGGTCCTCGGTGCCTTCGAGACGCTCGGCATCACCGACCTCGACGCCGGCGACCCGATGGAGTGGGTCGCCGAGCCCGCGTGAGCGCTCAGGTCTCGCGGAGCACCAGCACGGAGCGGGACTGGAGCGGGAGCGACTCTCCCGCGACCACGGTCGTCCCGAGCGCCAGGGCCGGGTTGGTCGAGAGCACGACCTCGCCGTGGTGCACCCACTGGTTCTCGGGCAGCACCAGCTCGACGTCGTCGCCGGAGTTGAGCCAGATCATGAAGGACTTGTCGCGGACCTGGGCGCCGCGCCGGTCGGGGGAGCGCAGGGGAGCGCCGTTGAGGAACATCCCGACCGTGCGGACCGAGTCGTCGTTCCAGTCGGCGGTCGTCATCTCCCGGCCGGCGGGGTGCACCCAGAGCAGGTCCTTGATGCCGCCCTTGATGGTCGGGCGCCCCTCGAACCAGTGCCGCTGGCGCAGCACCGGGTGCTCGCGACGCAAACGCAGCGCGGCCTTGGTGATCTCGTAGACGTCGAGCCAGGCGTCGTCGGGGCGCCAGTCGATCCACGACGTCTCGTTGTCCTGTCCGTAGGCGTTGTTGTTGCCGCCCTGCGTGCGCCCGCGCTCGTCGCCGGCGGTCAGCATCGGCACGCCGCTGGAGAAGCACAGCGTCGCCATCAGGTTCGCGGCCTGGCGACGACGCAGGGCGATGATCGACTCGTCGTCGGTCTCGCCCTCGACGCCGTAGTTCCACGACCGGTTGTTGTCGGTCCCGTCGCGGTTGTCCTCGCCGTTGGCCTCGTTGTGCTTGGAGTTGTACGACACCAGGTCCCGCAGCGTGAAGCCGTCGTGCGCGGTGACGAAGTTGACCGAGGCGTAGGGCGAGCGACCGTCGTCGGCGTACAGGTCGCTCGAGCCGGCGAGTCGCGTCGCGACGGTGCGGACGCCGGCGGACTGGCCGCGCCAGAAGTCGCGCATCGTGTCGCGGAACTGGTCGTTCCACTCGATCCAGGGCGGGGGGAACTCGCCGACCCGGTAGCCGTCCATCGAGGCGTCCCACGGCTCGGCGATGAGCTTCACGTGGCGCAGCACGGGGTCCTGGCCGATCGCGGTGAGCAGGTGGCTGCCCATGTCGACGACCTGGTCGGTGCGGGTGATGGCGCTCATCAGGTCGAAGCGGAAGCCGTCGACGTGCATCTCGTTGACCCAGTAGCGCAGCGAGTCGAGGATCAGGCGCAGGCTCTGGGTGTGGGTGGAGTCGACCGTGTTGCCGCAGCCGGTGACGTCCCAGTAGGTGACGGGCATCGGCTCCTCGCCGGCCACCGGCGGCGGCGGCACGACCCGCTGGTAGTAGCCGCGGTCGTCGAGGCCGCGGAAGCTCAGCGTCGGCCCGCGCGGTCCCGCCTCGGCCGTGTGGTTGTAGACGACGTCGAGGATGACCTCGAGGCCGGCCTCGTGGAAGGCCTTCACCATCTGCTTGAACTCGGTGACCTGCTGGCCGCGGTCACCCGCCTGCGAGTACGCGTTGTGCGGGGCGAAGAAGCACAGCGAGTTGTAGCCCCAGTAGTTCGCCAGTCCCCGTTCGGAGAGCGCCGGCTCGGAGAAGAACTGGTGGATCGGCAGCAGCTCGATCGCGGTCACCCCGAGGTCCCGGAGGTAGTCCGTCACCGCGGGCGTCGCGAGCCCGGCGTAGGTCCCGCGGAGCTCCTCGGGCACCCGGTCGTGCAACGCGGTCATGCCCTTGACGTGCGCCTCGTAGATGACGGTGTCGCGCCAGCGTCGCCGCGGCGAGGTGTCCCCGCCCCACTGGAAGTCGTCGTAGACCACGACGCTGCGCGGCATGAAGGGCGCGGAGTCGAGGTCGCTCATCGTCGCGGGGTCGCCGATGACGTAGCCGAAGATGGCGTCGTCGACGACGAGGTCGCCCGAGACGGCCTTGCCGTAGGGGTCGAGCAGGAGCTTGGCGGCGTTGAACCGCAGGCCGGCCGCGGGATCCCACGGACCGGCGGCGCGGTAGCCGTACCGGGTCCCGGGCGCGACGCCGGGCAGCGCCCCGTGCCACACCCCCAGCGAGCGCTCGGTGAGGCGGTGGCGCACCTCGTTGCCGTCGTCGTCGAAGACGCACACCCACACCGACTCCGCTGCGGGTGCGTAGACCGCGAAGTTGGTCGCCTCCCGCGCCCAGGTGGCGCCCAGGGGGTAGTTGCGTCCCGGCCAGACCGTCATGGTCTCGCCGTCGTGGTTCCAGACGGTGGTGGTCTCGGGAGGCGGAGTCACCGGGTCATTGTGGTGGACGTCTCCGGGCACGGCACAATGCGGCACGCGCACCATGACGGTGCCCACACCGTGTGCCTGCCGCACCCGAGGAAGAGGAGCCACCATGGAGTTCGTCTCGATCGACGTGACCGACGGAGTCGCCGTCCTGCGACTGGACCGTCCCAAGATGAACGCGATCAGCCTCCAGGTGCAGGCCGACCTCCGCGAGGCCGCGGCCGAGCTGACCGAGCGCGACGACGTGCGCGCCGTGGTGGTCTGGGGCGGCGAGCGCGTCTTCGCGGCGGGCAACGACGTCAAGGAGATGGTCGACTGGACCTACGCCGACATGGTGAGGGCCTCGGCGTCGGTCAGCTCCGCGACCACCGCGATCGCGCGGATCCCCAAGCCGGTCGTCGCCGCCGTCAACGGGTACGCCCTGGGCGGGGGCTGTGAGCTGGCGCTGGCCGCCGACTGGCGCTTCGTGGCCGAGGACGCGGTGCTCGGCCAGCCCGAGGTGCTGCTCGGGATCATCCCGGGCGCCGGCGGCACGCAGCGCCTGACGCGGCTCGTCGGGACCGCGAAGGCGAAGGACATCATCTTCACGGGCCGCTTCGTCAAGGCCGACGAGGCCCTGCGCATCGGCCTCGCCGACCGCGTCGTGCCGGCCGAGCAGGTGCTCGCCGAGGCAGTGGCGTACGCCGGCCAGTTCAGCAACGCGGCCGCGCTCGCGATCCGCGCCGCCAAGGAGTGCATCGACCGGGGGAGCGAGGTCGACCTCGACACCGGCCTGGAGATCGAGCGCCAGCAGTTCGCCGGCGTCTTCGCGACCGAGGACCGTGTCCTCGGCATAGCCTCCTTCGTTGAGAGCGGGCCGGGCAAGGCCACGTTCGTGGGCCGCTGACGATGCCCGACACGAAGAAGGAGAGATCGACTGTGGCTACCAAGATCCGGGCGACGCTCGCCCAGCTCCTGTGGCTGGTGTGCGCCCTGGCGGCGTTGGTGCTGGCGCTGGGCGCGCTGCTGATCGCCCTCGACGCCAACCGCTCGAACGCGCTGGTGGGCTGGATCCTCGACGCCGCCGACTTCGTCGACCTCGGGGTCTTCTCGCGGGTCGACGGGATCAAGCAGTTCCGCGGCGACGGAGCCGGCATCAAGAACGCGCTGTTCAACTGGGGCCTGGGTGCGATCGCGTGGCTGGTCGTCGGGCGGCTCCTGGACCGCATCATCAAGCCCTGAGGCCGGCCAGCCCGCGTCCGCACAGCGGACGTCCGGATGCTGGACGCGGTGTATCTCGATGTGTAACTCCATGTCACGTTTGTGGCGGTCGTCACCCGGGAGGGGTACGGCCTGACATGAAGTTCTCTTGGGAGGAACCCGCATGAAGCTCAAGTCCAGCCTTGCCCTGCTCGGGACGCTCGCCGTCACGACGACCGCGCTCACCGCGCTCGCCGCTCCGGCGGGCGCCGCATCCGGCGCCCTCGCCTATGCCTGCAAGGACCCGCTCAACCGTGACTTCACCTTCACGGTCGAGGCCGACACGAACGCTCCCGCAGCGGTGAAGGTCGGGCAGTCGTTCACCCCCACGGTCACCGCCAAGGTGACCGTTCCCAGTGCGCTGCGCGAGACCCTCGCCGGCCTGGGCGCTGCCACGGTCGAGGGCGGCACCAACGCGGCCGGCGAGTCGACGTCCTTCGGGTTCGCCGTCGACGGTGCGGCAGGCCAGCTGCCCGCGACGGTTCCCGTCACCCCGGTCCCCGCCTCGGGCGACCTGGTGGTGCCGGCGACCGCCGTCGGCACGGCGATCACGCCCGCGGCCGTGGGCACCGTGAAGCTCACCGCCGGCAACTTCACAGCGGTGCTGGCCGGCAAGACCACGAGCGGTGGCGCCAGCACCCTGTCGCCCTACAAGGTGACGTGCACGCTCAACCCGGGCCAGGACGCCACGGTGGACACCGTGGCCGTGACCGCTGACGGCACCGTGCCGCCGACCGCGGCGCAGGAGACGACCACGAAGGTGAAGGCGTCCTACGCCAAGAAGGCGAAGAAGATCGTCGCCACCGTGAAGGTCGGCTCCGACGACAAGGCCGCCACCGGCAAGGCCAAGGTCCTGGTGAAGCTGGGGAAGAAGACGGTCAAGAAGCTGACCGTCTCGGTCAAGGGCGGCAAGGCCAGGGCCGTCGTGAAGAACGTGACGAAGCCCGGCACCTACAAGGTCACCGTCTCCTACGCCGGTGACGACACGCACGAGAAGTCGAAGGGCAAGGCGACCGTCAAGGTCTCCTGAGCTGCCTCGAACGCCCCGCCGGGTCCTGCACCCGGCGGGGCGTTCGTCTGCCCCCGGGCGGGCGGGCACGTAGCCTTGGAGCCATGTCGGCACTCTCTCGGTCGCTCGTCGCGGTGTCCCTCGCGGCAGCCCTCACGGTCGCCGGCGCCAGGGCGACGCCGGCCTCGGCCGACGGCCCGACAGGTGCCCGGCCGAGCGCGCGGGTGGCGACCTCCACGACCTCGGTCGTCCTCAGCACGACCCGCTCGGCCTACGGCCAGACGGTCACCGCCACCGCCGCGGTGGCCACGTCGACCGGTCGTGCCGACGGCGACGTCTACGTCTCCGTCGACGGCGTGGCCAGCAAGGTCAACCTCAGTGCCACCGGCAGCGCCACCGTGGTCCTGCCCGACGCACCCGTCGGCGACCACGCCGTCACCGCCACGTTCGTGCCGCAGTTCCCGGTGGACCAGCAGGGCAGCACCTCGCCCGCGCAGGCGTGGACCGTCGGCCAGGTCCGCACCCGGCTGTTCGTCGACGTGCAGGGCCGTGGCCTGCGGATCCCGACCGTCGTCCGGGTCGAGGCAGGCGGCGAGTACGGCAGCACGCCCACGGGCCGCGTCACGATCACCCTGGAGCGGATCGGCACGGGCCGTACGACCGTCCGCACCAAGGTGCTGCCGCGCGAGGGTGTCGTCGAGGCCCGCTACGGCAGGCTGCCGAGGGGCGGATACCGCAGCGTGGTGACGTACGCCGGCGACGCGGAGCACCTGCCGGAGAAGCGGGTGCAGCGGTTCCGCGTGCGTCAGCGCTAGGCGTCGGCCGGGCAACGGTGCGACCCTGACAGTGTCACTGTGAGGATCCCCACCCCGGACCCCGTTCCGGTGGGGGCTGACTCGCTAGTAACGTCACGAGCACACCCGAGTGCACAGGAGGGGCCGCGAGGCCACACCACCATGAACATTGTTGTCTGTGTGAAGTACGTGCCGGACGCCACGGCCGACCGCAAGTTCGAGGACGACAACACCGTCGACCGCGTCGGGGTCGACGGCCTGCTGTCCGAGCTCGACGAGTACGCCGTGGAGCAGGCGCTCCAGTTCCGTGAGAAGCGCGAGGGTGAGGAGATCACCGTGACCGCGCTGACCGTCGGCCCCGAGAAGGCCGTGGACGCGGTCCGCAAGTCGCTGCAGATGGGTGCCGACGCCGGCGTCCACGTGCTCGACGACGCGATCGCGGGCTCCGACTACCTCGGGACGTCGCTGGTCCTGGCCAAGGCGATCGAGAAGATCAAGGCCGACACCGGCGCCGACCTGGTGATCTGCGGGATGGCCTCGACCGACGCCTCCGGCTCGGTCGTGCCGGCCATGGTCGCCGAGCGCCTCGGCCTGCCGCAGGTCACGCTGGCCTCCGTGGTGGAGTCGCAGGGCGACCAGGTCCGGATCAAGCGCGACAACGAGGGCTCGACCGAGGTCATCGGCGCGACCCTGCCGATCGTGCTGTCCGTGACCGACCAGTCCGGCGAGGCCCGCTACCCCTCCTTCAAGGGCATCATGGCCGCGAAGAAGAAGCCGCTCGAGACCTGGTCGCTGTCCGACCTGGGTGTCGACGCCGGCGAGGTCGGCCTGTCGGTCGCGTTCTCGCAGGTCGAGGACACCACCGCCCGCCCGCCGCGCACGGCCGGCGAGGTCGTCACCGACGAGGACGGCTCGGGCGCCGGTGCGCTGGTCGAGTTCCTCGCGTCCAAGAAGTTCATCTGAGCAGGATTGGGGAGCCGACTGATGTCTGAGGTTCTTGTTGTCATCGACCACGCCGAGGGCGAGGTCAAGAAGCCGACCTACGAGCTGCTGACGATCGCGCGCCGCCTCGGCGAGCCGTCCGCGGTGTTCTTCGGCTCGCCCGAGCAGGGCGACGCCGTGGCGGAGAAGGTCAAGAAGTACGGCGCCGCGAAGGTCTACGTCGTCGACGACGCCCAGATCAAGGGCTTCCTCGTCGCGCCGAAGGCCGAGGCGCTGCAGCAGCTGGCCGAGAAGACCAGCCCGGCCGCGATCCTGCTGCCCTCCACGTTCGAGAACAAGGAGGTCGGCGCCCGGCTGGCGATCAAGATCGGCTCGGGCCTGATCACCGACGCCGTCGACGTCACTGATGGCGGCGTGACCACGCAGAGCGTGTTCGCGGGCAACTTCACGGTGCAGGCCAAGGTCACGACCGGCACGCCGATCATCACCGTCAAGCCGAACTCGGCCGCCCCGGAGGAGTCCGAGGGAGCCGGTACGGTCGAGGCGTTCGCCGTGACCGTGTCCGACGCCGCGAAGGGTGCGCAGATCGTGGCCACCCAGCCGCGCCAGTCGACCGGTCGCCCGGAGCTGACCGAGGCCGCGATCGTGGTCTCCGGCGGTCGTGGGACCGGCGGCAACTTCGAGCCCGTCGAGGGCTTCGCCGACTCGATCGGCGCCGCCGTGGGAGCCTCGCGTGCCGCGGTCGACTCGGGCTGGATGCCGCACGCGTTCCAGGTGGGGCAGACCGGCAAGACGGTCTCGCCGCAGCTCTACGTCGCCAACGGCATCTCGGGTGCGATCCAGCACCGTGCCGGCATGCAGACCTCGAAGACCATCGTCGCGGTCAACAAGGACCCCGAGGCGCCGATCTTCGAGCTCGTCGACTTCGGTGTCGTGGGCGACCTGCACACCGTGCTGCCCGCCGCCACCGAGCAGATCGCTGCTCGCAAGGGCTGATCACGCACGACCACGACGGCCCGGCAGCGACGCTGCCGGGCCGTCGTCGTGTCACCAGCGGCTGCGGCGCGCGGTCCACGTGTCGCCGGTCCGCACGATCCGGACGGCGTAGCCCCGGCCGTTGCGGCCGAGCACGGCGAACCGGTAGGGCACGTCGAACGTCGAGGCCGTCGCCTTTCGGCACGCGACGTCCGGTGTCGGCAGTCCGGCGCGCGACAGCCGCGTCCAGCCGCTCGCCGACGAGTGCTGCAGGACGGTCGGCCAGCCCCGATGACGGCTCGCAGCCGTGAGCAGCACGGCGCCGTCGGGTCCGTCGGGCACGACCACGTCGCACCGGCCGGTCACCCCGCCGGGCAGGGTCACCACCCCGCGCTCGGGGGAGATGACGTGGGTCCGGGTGCGGCCGGGGACGGCGACGTAGCGCGCGTCCGGCGACAGGCCGACCGGGTGCCTCCCGGACCTCAGCACCTGCCAGGCGACGCCGTCGCGTGTGGTGAGCACCAGGCCGCGCCCGCTGCACCGCAGCCGGACCGCCACCACGGCCATCGGGTCGGCCGTCCAGTTGTCACCCCAGCTGCATCGCCCGGGTGGGTCCAGCACGACGGCGGGCGCGCCCCAGGACTGCGCGACGGGGTCGTACAGCTGGGCCTGGAGCACGCCACCCGGGCCGCCGGCCACCGCGATGAGGGGGACCCCCGGCGCGGTGAAGAAGTCGCGGTAGAGCCCGTGCTCGTGGTCGACGAGCCCGGGGGCCGAGCTCGGCGCGACCTCGGTCACGGCCCACGGTGCCGTGTCGTCGGGCCGGGAGATGACCGCGCGACCGGCAGGGCCGGAGAGGTCGCCGAACCAGGCCGTGGTCGAGTCGACGTTGGCGAGGCTGCTGTCGGTGCAGGCGTCGGCGAGGGGCACGTCCTGGCGCACCGGCGCCGCGTCGCCGGTCTGCGTCAGCACGACCAGTCCGCACTTCCTGCGCGACACCGCGGCGCCGTACATGAACGACACCTGCTCCGCGTCGCTGATGGTCGCCGTGACCGTGTACTCCTGGCCCTCGGCGTCGAGCCTGTGGGCGGCGAAGCCCGCAGGGGTGCGCGTGAGGTACCCGCCGTGCTGGGGCCACACGGCCTTGAGGCCGTCGGGGGAGATGCCGGGCTCCTCGTAGGCCTCACCCTCCAGCTGCCGCGACGTCCACGTGACCGCGTCGGCGGACCAGATCGCGCGGGACGCAGTCGGCGCCTGGTCCTCGTAGTACCCGTAGCGGTCGCACTTCGCGATGACGGCGACGGCACCGTTCGCCGTCCGGGCATCGACGTCGCCGCAGAAGAGGTGGCGACGCTGGAGCACGACGGTGCGGGTGCCCCAGGCGCCGGTGGCCGCGTCGCGGCGCTTGGCCCAGACGGTGCGGTAGCGCTTCGCGGCCCACACGCGCAGCAGGTCGCCGTCGACCAGCGTCAGCTCGACGCCCCCGCGGATCTCCCGCGGGAGCGCGGCAGCCGACCCCGGCGCCGACCCCACCACCGACGGAGTACTGGCGGAGGCCGTCGGTGGCGTGGCCAGGACCGCTGCCGTCAGTGCCGCTGTCGTGACCGCCGAGAGCAGCGCACCGAGGAACCCCGTCGTCCGAGCCATGCCGTCACGACACTCCGCGGAAGAAGGTCGGCGGCTCGACGATGTCGCCGATCGGCGCGGCCTTGACCCACCGGTCCGCGCCCTTGCCGCCGATGCGGATGCGGCGGTCCGCGACGTTGTTGGTGGTGTCGGACTCGGTGAGGTTGCGCTCGGGGTTGCCCTCGACGCGGATGTAGTAGACCCCGTTGGGCAGGTCGCCGATCTTGAAGGCCTGGCCCGCGCGGTACTGCGCGTAGGTGTCGCCGGAGCCGGAGGCGAGCACCTCGCGGATCGAGAGGGCGCCCTCGTCGCCGCAGGCGGTGGCGAGGTCGGTGTTCTCGGGCTGCCAGTCCGCGCCCGGGACGGTGTAGTCGACCGCGTCGGTGTTGGCCAGGCAGAACGACTGCTTGCGGGACTTGGAGACGTACTTCTTGTTCGCGTCGAGCAGGTCGTAGCGCGCGAAGTCCTCGAAGTGCCAGTGGTTGTGGTTGGCGTGGTGGAACTCCATGGTCCCGACCTGCTGGTAGCCGGTCTGGTTGCCGTCGGTGTCGAAGAAGTACTGGTAGGCGTCCATGACCTCGGCGTCACGACGACGGAAGCCGTCGATCACGAGCGGGCTGCTGCCGGCGTTCCAGACCGTGGCGGAGAAGCGCAGGGTCGTGGCCTTGCGGTTGAGCTCGATCCCGAAGGCCGGCAGCGACCGGAGGTCGGGCACCGCACCGGCGGCGCTGCCGCCGGCCTTCTCGGTCGGGCGCGCACCGGGTCGTCCGTAGCGACCCAGGTGGCCGGGCTCCGACGCGTGTCCGCCGGCCCTGCCGCAGTCCTGGCACCCCTCGGCCTCGACCACGTTCATCCGGGTCGAGGTGGTGGCGGTCGCGGCGGTGAGGCCGAAGGCCGACCAGTACCGCTTGGCCACCCGGGACTCGACGACGTACGTGCCGGGGCCGATCGGGAGCGGGCGGAGGCCGGAGGACTCGAACACGTTGGCGGCCCAGCCCTGCTGCACGCCCATCACCGACCCGAGCGTGAAGGGGCTGTAGGGGCAGTAGCGCGGGTACGGCGACGTGGCGGGCGCGTCCGGGCGGGCGCGCTCGCCGGTGGCGGCGAGGCACGCGTCGAGGCTGCGGTGCACGACCTTCCTGCTGGAGCCCACCTTGCGGACGTCCAGGACGATGAAGCCGTCGATGCCGGTGAAGTCCTTCATCGACCCCGCCGGGAGCCGCGTGGTGCCGGTGGGCGTGCGGACCTCGGAGACGATCGGGTCTTCGAAGGACGCGCGGTGCGACCAGACCTCGACGTTCGAGTCGGGCGCGATGACCCGCAGGCCGAAGGGCGGGTAGGTCCGACCCCCCTCGCTGAAGGCCTCCACACGGTCCGGGGCCCACAGCTGGATCCTCGCCTGGGCGTCGGCGGCGCGGGCCGAGGACGCGGCGGTGGTGGTGGCGGTGGGCGCGGCGGTGGCGGTGGTCGCGGCGGCGACGCCGGTGGCGGCGAGGCCGACGACGAGCAGGCCGGATCCGAGGCTCGAGAGCAGGGCACGGGGTGTCATGTCTCTGTAGACGTCCACTGGGGGTGGATTGGTTGCGTCTCGCCCTACGCTCATCCGCATGAGCAGCGAGGAATCCGTCCGCGAGGTCGCCGTGCGTGCCCGGACCGCGAGCCACGAGCTCGCCCTGGCGACGCGTGCCACCAAGGACGCCGCCCTGCACGCGATGGCCGACTCCCTGCTGTCAGGTGCGCCCGCGATCCTGGCCGCGAACGCCGAGGACGTCGCCCGCGCCGAGGGTGCCGGCACGCCAACCAACATCGTCGACCGCCTGCGCCTCGACGACGACCGGCTCACCGGGATGGCCCAGGGCCTGCGCGACGTCGCCGGCCTGCCCGACCCGGTGGGGGAGGTGCTGCGGGGCAGCACCCTGGCCAACGGCCTCGAGCTGCGGCAGGTGCGGGTCCCGTTCGGAGTCGTCGGGATGATCTACGAGGCCCGCCCCAACGTCACCGCGGACGCCGCCGGCATCTGCCTCAAGGCCGGCAACGCCGTGCTGCTGCGCGGGTCGTCGAGCGCGCGCTCGAGCAACGCCGCGATCGTCGACGCCATGCGCGGGGCCGTCGCCGCCAGCGGCCTGCCCGCGGACGTCGTCCAGCTCGTGCCGGGGGACACCCACGACAGCGTGAAGGCGCTGATGCGTGCGCGCGGCCTCGTCGACGTGCTGATCCCGCGCGGCGGGGCGGGCCTGATCCGCAGCGTCGTGGAGGAGTCGACGGTGCCCGTCATCGAGACCGGCGTGGGCAACTGCCACGTCTACGTCGACGCGTCGGCGGACATCGAGGAGGCGCTCGCGATCGTGATGAACTCCAAGACCCACCGCACCAGCGTCTGCAACGCGGCCGAGTCCCTGCTGGTCCACGAGGACGTCGCCGACGAGTTCGTGCCGCTCGTGGTCGAGGCGCTGCAGGCCGCAGGGGTGCTCGTCCACGGCGACCACACGTTCGCGGAGTACGACGACGTGGTGCCGGCGACCGACGAGGACCACGCGGCCGAGTTCCTGGGCCTGGAGATCTCGGCCGCCGTCGTCGCCGACGTCGAGGGCGCGATCGACCACATCCGCCGGTTCTCCTCGGGCCACACCGAGGCGATCCTCGCCCGCGACCAGGCCACGATCCGCCGCTTCGTGGCGGCCGTGGACTCGGCCGCGGTGATGGTCAACGCCTCCACGCGCTTCACCGACGGCGGCGAGCTCGGCTTCGGTGCGGAGATCGGGATCTCGACCCAGAAGCTGCACGCGCGCGGCCCGATGGGACTGCCCGAGATGACCTCGAGCAAGTACGTCGTGGTCGGCGCGGGCCACGTCCGGTGATGCCGGTAGGCTGAGGTCCATGCTGAGCACCGTCATCACGCTGGCCGCCGAGGCGGAGTCCGAGCCCGCCATCTCCCCCTACGCCGTGGGTGGCATCGCCCTGGCCCTGCTCGTCGTGCTCCTCCTGGCCGTGATCTCCTTCGGCGGCGGGCGCGAGCACAGCTGACCCCCGGTGGTGACGATGCGTCGCGTCGGCGTGATGGGTGGCACCTTCGACCCCATCCACCACGGCCACCTCGTGGCAGCCTCCGAGGTCCAGGCGTGGTTCGACCTCGACGAGGTGCTGTTCGTGCCGACCGGCGACCCGTGGCAGAAGAGCGACCGCGAGGTCACCGGTGCCGAGCACCGCTACCTGATGACCGTGGTGGCCACAGCGGCCAACCCGCGCTTCAACGTCTCCCGCGTCGACATCGACCGCGAGGGCAAGACCTACACGATCGACACGCTGCGCGACCTCCGCGCCGAGATGCCCGACGCGGAGCTCTTCTTCATCACCGGCGCGGACGCGCTCGCCGACATCTTCACCTGGCGTGACGCCGACGAGCTCTTCGAGCTCGCGAACTTCGTCGGCGTCACCCGGCCCGGCTACGCGATGGACCCCGAGGCGCTGGCCAAGATCCCGTCCGAGAGGGTGACCATGGTCGAGATCCCGGCCCTGGCCATCTCCTCCACCGACTGTCGCGACCGCAAGCGGCGCGGCGAACCCGTCTGGTACCTCGTGCCCGACGGCGTCGTGCAGTACATCGCCAAGCACGACCTCTACACGGCGCCCACCACCAGCGCCGGCACCTCCACCAGCAAGGACTCTGCATGACTGCCACCGACCACGCCCTCGACCTCGTCGCCGTCGCGGCCCAGGCCGCCCACGACAAGAAGGCCGAGCAGGTCCTGGCCTTCGACGTGAGCGACCAGCTCGCGATCACCGACGCCTTCGTGCTCGCCAGCGCCAACAACGAGCGCGCGGTCGGCGCCATCGTCGACGAGGTCGAGGACAAGCTCCGCGAGCACGGCGCCAAGCCGATCCGCCGCGAGGGCCACAAGGAGGGCCGTTGGGTGCTGCTCGACTACGGCGAGATCGTCGTGCACGTCCAGCACGAGGAGGAGCGCTCGTTCTACGCCCTCGAGCGGCTCTGGAGCGACTGCCCGCTCATCCCGCTGACGCTCACGTGACCCGGCCGTGAGCCGCCGGCTCGTCCTGCTGCGCCACGGCCGGACCGAGTGGAACCACGCCCTGCGCGCCCAGGGCCACTCCGACGTGCCCCTCGACGCCGAGGGGGAGGCGCAGGCCAAGGCCGTGGCGCCCGTCCTGGCCGCGATGGACCCGGTCGCGGTCTGGACCTCCGACCTGGCCCGCGCCTCCGGCACCGCGCGTGCGGTCGCCGACCAGGCCGGGCTCGAGCCGGTCCACGACGCCCGGCTGCGCGAGTTCTCGATGGGCACCAACCGCGTCGGCCTCACGCTCCAGGAGTACGCCGACCAGCACCCCGTCGAGCACGCCGCGCTCGTCGCCGGCGACATCGGCGCGATCCCCGGCCGGGAGAGCGACGAGCAGGTGCTCGCGCGGTTCCTGCCCGCCCTGACGTCGTACGCCGACGAGCTCGCCGACGGCGAGACCGGGATCCTCGTCTCCCACGGAGCGGCGATCCGGGTCGCCGTGCCCGCGTTCCTCGGCTGGCCGGCCGGCGTCGACCAGTCCCTCGGCGTGCTCGCCAACTGCGGCTGGGTCGAGCTCGAGCACTCGGTCGGCACCTGGACCCCCTCGGACGCGCGGTGGCGGCTGAGGGCCTGGAACCGCGTGGTGTCGTGAGCGAGCGCGCCCGCGAGGTCGACGTACGCCTCAGCCGACAGGTGGCACGGGTGATGGACGACGCCGTCACCGTCCCGGGCACCCGCGTCGGCCTCGGTCTCGACGCGCTGATCGGGCTGGTGCCCGGCATCGGCGACGCCCTGGGCAGTGCGCTGTCGGGCGTGATCGTGCGTGACGCGATCCGCGCCCGGGTGCCGATGACCGTCCTCGCCCGGATGGGCCTCAACCTCGTCCTCGACGCCCTCCTGGGGCTCGTGCCCGGGATCGGAGACCTCCTCGACGTCGCCCACCGGGCCAACCGCAAGAACCTCCGCCTCCTGCTCCGCGAGGTCGAGCGGGAGCCGCTGCGCGAGCCGCCGAGCACGGCGTACGTCGCCGGCGCCGTGGCCCTCATGCTCGTCCCGCTGCTCGCCGGCGTGGCCGCCGCGGTGCTCGGGATCTGGCTCGTCTGGCGCCTCGTCACCTGACGGGGGACCCCGATTTCACCTCGCTGTCGGTGTCGGCTAATGTTCTCGTCGTTGTCCTCCCGGCTCCACGGGAGGACGATGTTGGGGCTGTGGCGCAGCTGGTAGCGCATCTGCATGGCATGCAGAGGGTCAGGGGTTCGAGTCCCCTCAGCTCCACCGACCGAGAAGGCCGGATCCGTGAGGGTCCGGCCTTCGTCGCGTCCGGTCCGAATCGGCGTTTTCTGTGACCAGTGGCACCATGACGCCATGACCGCGAACGACGTCTCCACCAGCACCGACCACGGCACCGTGCTCACCGGCACCGAGGCCCACATCGAGGCCACCGAGAAGTACGCCGCGCACAACTACCACCCGCTCCCGGTCGTGCTCTCCGAGGGCGACGGCGCCTGGGTGGTCGACGTCGACGGCAAGCGCTACCTCGACTGCCTCGCGGGCTACTCCGCGCTCAACTTCGGCCACTCCAACCAGCGCCTCGTCGCGGTGGCCCGCGAGCAGCTGGGCCACCTGACGCTCACCAGCCGCGCGTTCTTCAACGACAAGCTCAGCGGCTTCGCCGTGGCGCTGGCGCGGCTCACCGGCAAGGACATGATCCTGCCGATGAACTCCGGGGCCGAGGCCGTGGAGACCGCCATCAAGGTCAGCCGCAAGTGGGGCTACGAGGTCAAGGGCGTGCCGGCCGGCCAGGCCACGATCATCACGATGGAGGGCAACTTCCACGGCCGCACCACCACGATCGTCAGCTTCTCCGACGACGAGGTCGCGACGTCGGGCTACGCGCCCTTCACCACCGGCTTCCGCCGCGTGAAGTACGGCGACATCGCCTCCGTCGCCGCGGCCATCGACGACACCACCGTCGCCGTGCTCTTCGAGCCGATCCAGGGCGAGGGCGGTGTGGTCATGCCGCCCGAGGGCTTCCTCACCGAGCTCCGCGCGCTGTGCACCGAGCGCAACGTGCTGATGGTGGCCGACGAGATCCAGTCGGGCCTGGCCCGCTCGGGCAGGACGTTCGCGTGCGACCACGAGGACGTCGTCCCCGACATCTACGTCATGGGCAAGGCCCTCGGCGGCGGCATCTACCCCGTCTCCGCGATCGCGGCGAACCACGACGTCATGGACGTCATCACGCCCGGTTCGCACGGCTCGACCTTCGGCGGCAACCCGCTCGCCGCGGCCATCGGCACCGAGGTCGTCGCGATGCTGGAGGAGGGCACCTTCCAGGCCCGCTCCACCGAGATCGGTGCCCTCCTGGAGGCCGGCTTCCGCCCGCTCGTGGGCCGGGGCCTCTCCGACGTACGCGTCCGGGGTGCGTGGGCCGGCATCGACATCGACCCGACCCTGATGTCCGGGCGCCAGATGTCGGAGGCGCTGATGGCGCGCGGCATCCTGGCCAAGGACACCCACGGCTCGACCGTCCGGTTCGCCCCGCCGCTGGTCGCCAGCGACGAGGACATCGCCGGTCTGGTCGCCGCGGTCGCCGAGATCCTCGCGGGCTGAGCCGGACGCGCCGGTGGCCGCCCGCTTCGACCACCTCGTCGTCGCCGTCGAGGACCTCGACGAGGCGGCGTGCCGCTGGCGCGCGGCCGGCGTCCCCGCCGAGCGAGGGGGAGCGCACCCCGTCGGCACGGAGAACGTCCTCGTCCGTGGTCCCGGCGCTGCCTATGTCGAGCTGATCGCTGCCGGCTCGGACGAGTCCAACCCGTGGCTCGACCGCATCCGCGTCGCCCGCGGGCCGATCTCCTGGGCGATCGCGGTCGACGACATCGACGCGGCGCGCGCCGCCCTGGTGGAGGCCGGCCTCGACCCCGACCCGCCCGTCCCCGGCTCACGGCGTACGCCGGCGGGCGAGCTCGTCGAGTGGCGCGTGTGCGACCTCGCCGCGGGGCCGTACGACGACGCCCTCCCGTTCCTCATCGAGTGGATCACCCCGATGCCGGCCGGGCCCGCCAACGGTGCCGTCGTGGAGTCGGTCGCGCTGACGCCGCCGGACCCCGACCGCGTCGCCGACGTGCTGCTGGCGCTGGGCTTCGTCGGCTCCCGGCACTGGCCGCGGAGGGTCTTCCACGACGCCGGGACCGAGGTCGTGGTGTCGTTGGCACCGATCGGTGAGCCCGTCCAGGTGCCCGGATCCATCTCGTTCATGGGGTCGGACGGACCGGACGACGGCCCCGCCACCTCGGTCGGTCTGGCGCTGCCGGTCCAGGAGACGGCGAGCCTGACGCTCGACGGCCTCGCCGTGCACCTCAGTCCCGACGAGCGGCGGTTCGCCGCGAGTGCGCTCCTGCCGGCGGTCGAGGCGGTCTTCTCCCGACTACGGGGAGACCTCGCCGACTGGCCCGACCCGCACCCGGGAGGGCGGGCGCCGCTCGAGGAGGAGTACTCCCGCGTCACCGACCCGGCGCGGTACCGGCTGCTCGCCGCCCGTGCCGATGCCTGGATCGGGGCCGTCGTCGGAGCCGGCCTGGGCACGGCCGAGGCGGTCGACCCGAGCGCGGTGTCCTGGCTCGCCGAGCAGCACCTGCCGCCGAGCCGCACGGTCGTGCTCCGCGGTGCGCCCGGCACCCAGCCCATCTCCGTGGGCCTGCTGGACGACGAGACGTTCGTGCAGGTCGGCGTCGGCGACCCGGCCGAGGTGCTGCTCCGCGAGCCCGTCTGCGGCTGCGACGCCTGCGACGACGGGTCGGCCCGCCTGCTCGCGTCGATCGACGAGGCCTTCCTGCTGGCCCTCGGCGGTGGCGTCTACGCCGTGCGTGACCGCGCGAACGTCGTCAGGCGCTCCCTCGACGGCTGGAGCTCCACCGGGGTGACCGGTCCGGAGGCCGAGCGCTGGCTGGCCGAGGCCGCCGACGGGGTGCGTGTGGACGGCGTCGTGCGCGGGGACGCCTGGCTCTGATCGAGCAGGTCGCTCAGCCGCGCCCGACGACCTCGGTCAGGTGGCGGTGCCCGCGCAGCTCGAAACCGACGACGGTCACCCACGGCGCGAGCATCAGCACCGCGAGCGACACCGTCATCGAGGCGCCGCCGCTGGCGAGCAGCCAGGCCGCGACCAGCACGACCAGCGTGCCCGCGAGCAGCCAGACGTGGAGGGGGTCGCGCCCCGGGAACATCACGTGGAAGAGCACGAACAGCACCACCACGAACAGTCCGACTGGCACCGCCATGGTCAGCACCGTCTGCGCGGTGTCGAGCTCGCTGTGGTGCTCGAGGAGGTAGGCCGCGGCGTGCAGCCCGGCGCCGGTCGCCGCGATGGCGGCGTAGAGCAGCACGTGGCCGAAGCCGAAGACCATGCTCTTCGCGTTGCTCCCGCGCAGCGCCTCGCCGTAGGGGACGGTGAAGTAGCACCACCACAGGCCGACGGCCAGCGAGACGCCGGCGAGCGCGATCACCGCGGCCTCGGCGCTCCAGCCCTCCTCGGCGACGACGGCCTCGATCGCCGTGGTCGTGCCCAGGATGACCTCGCCGAACGTGATGATCGCCAGCAGGCCGTAGCGCTCGGCGATGTGGTGCGGGTGCCACGGCGTCGACGGGAAGTGGGTCTCGATCCAGATGGTGCCGCCGAACTCGACGGCGAAGAGCACCAGCGCGAGCGCGATCTGGGCCGGGACGGGGAGCAGGTCGAGCGCGGTGACCACCCAGAAGACCTGGACGACCGAGATGCCGCGCGCGTAGGCGAGGCAGGTCGCCCGACGGGAGGGATCGTGCCGTGCGGCCCGCGCCCAGAGCACGACCATGGACAGCCGCATCGTCACGTAGCCCGCGACCAGCACGGCGTTGTCGAACTCGCCGTGCTCGAAGCCCTCGAAGACGTCGTGCAGCCCCAGCGCCATCACCAGCACGCCGACCATCTGCACGAGCGTCGCCAGGCGCATGAAGGCGTCGTCGGTGTCGTACGCCGAGGCGAACCAGGAGAAGTTGATCCAGGCCAGCGTGATCGCGATCATCGCGACGGCGAAGCCGAGCAGTCCCTGGACGACGTGGTCCTCGACGAGCGCGTGGGCGAACTGGCTGCCGGCCAGGCTGAAGGCCACCACCAGCGTGAGGTCGTACAGCAGCTCCAGCGGCGTCGCCGTGCGGTGGGCCTCGTGGGGGTCGCGGCCCGTCATCCGGCGCAGCCGGTGGGAGCGGTCCTGGCGCACGTCACTCATGGCGGGATCCTTCCAGAACCCGGCCGCCGTGGCGCGTCAGGCGATGGTGAGGCCGCCGTCGACCGGGATCGTCTGCCCGGTGACGTAGCCGGCGGCGTCGGACGCGAGCCAGACGGCCGTCGCGGCGAGCTCGCGCGGGTCGCCCTTGCGGCCGGCGGGCACGCGGGCCAGCGCCACGTCGAGGTAGCCCTCGGGATAGGTGTCGGTCATCTCGGAGGTGAAGAAGCCCGGCGCGAGCGCGTTGACGCGGATGCCCTTGCGTCCCATCCACTGCTGGGCGAGGTCGCGGGTCAGGCCGCCGATGCCGGCCTTCGACGCGGCGTAGGCCGCCTGCGGGAGACCACCGGTGGTGATGCCGAGGATCGAGGAGATGTTGATGATGCTCGAGCCGGGTTGCATCACGCGGCCGCACGCCTGGGCCATCCAGTAGGACCCGTTGAGGTTGACGTCGATGACGGAGCGGAACTCCTCCGGCGTCTCGCGCGTGGCGGGCACGGCGGTGCCGATGCCGGCGTTGTTGACGAGCACGTCGACCTTGCCGAACTTGGCCATCGCCGCGTCGACGAGCGCCTGGCAGTCCTCGGGGACCGCCACGTCGGTCACGACCGTGTGCACGCGCCGGCCGGTCGAGCGGACCGACTCGGCGACCCGCTCCAGCTTCTCGGCGCGACGTGCGCCGAGGACGACGTCGGCGCCGGCCTCGGCGAAGCAGTGGGCGAAGGCGACGCCCAGGCCGCTCGAGGCGCCGGTGACGATGACGACCCTGTCGTCGAGGCGGAACTGGTCCAGGACTCCCATGCCGGGACCCTAATCCGTGGCGCTGGTCACCGCGTCGGTCGGGGTCGAGGGTGCCCTTTGCAGGGTACGGACGGACCTCGAGCACAGCACCAGCGCGACGATGGCGACGTACGCCACTGCCGACACGACGAGCACCTCCTCGTAGCCGAACGCGAGGGCGAGCGGGCCGTAGACGAGCTGGCCGAGCGGCAGCGCCACGAACGAGCCGAGCGCGTCGTAGGAGTAGGCGCGCGAGAGCATCGAGTCGTCGATGTTCTCCTGCATGGCGAGGTTCCAGCCCATGCCGAAGACCTCGGTGCCGGCGCCTGCGACGAAGGCCACGACGACCAGGGTCGCGAGGTGCGGCCAGGCGCCGAGCACCAGGATCGGCGGCGCGATCAGGGCGACGCCCAGCATGCCGAGCAGGAGCGGCCGCTCGAGCCGCACGCGCAGCAGCACCACGGTCGTGACGAGGAGCCCGACGGCCTCCGCGGACAGCACCAGGCCCCATCCCTGGCGGCCGATCGTGTCGTCGGCCACGGCGGGACCGAGCGTGAACCAGGCGCCCGCATGGATGAAGTTGAGCGCACCGAAGCCCACCACGACGGCCCAGAGCCACGGGACCGACCAGAAGAAGCTCCAGCCCTCGCGCAGCTCCCGGACGGTGTCCGGGGGCACCCTGTTCGGGTCCTTCGGCGGCAGGGCCACGGGCAGGAGGAGCAGGGCGGCGATCAGCCACGTGGCCGCGTCGACCGCCAGCGCCCAGCCGGAGCCGACGGTGACGACCAGCAGCGCACCGATGGTCGGGCCGAGCACCGCCATCCCGTTGCGGGTCAGCGAGACCAGCGCGTTGGCCGGCTGGAGGTGCTCGCGCGGCACGAGCTGCGGCAGGACGCTCGCCATCGCGGGGAAGCCGACGCCGGACACGGCGCCGTGGACGACGCTCAGGACGACGAGCATCCAGATCTCGGCGTGCCCGCCCAGCACCAGCAGCGCGATCGCGCCCTGGCTGATCGCCGAGGCGAAGTTGGAGAACTGCAGCACGAGCGTGCGGGGGAACCGGTCGGCGATGACGCCGCCGTAGAGCAGCAGCGCCACCATCGGGATCGTGTGCGCGGCCAGCACCTGGCCCAGCGCGGTGGGGGAGTCGGTGATGTCGAGCACCGCGAAGGCGAGCGCGATGCTCGCCATCATGTTGCCGAGCGTGTTGACGAAGCGGGACGCGAAGTACCACGCGAAGTTGCGGTTGCGCAGGGGCGCGACCGCGTCGGCCCAGGTCATGCCGGATCCTCCGTCCCGTCCTGCATCTCGAAGGCGAACAGGGAGGCGCTGACGTGCTTCGTGCCGGGCGCGCGGGGTGCCGCCGCCCTGCCGTGCAGCAGGTCGCTGGCCTGCCGCAGGAGGCCCACGGCCTCCTCCCACACCTCGGGCGCGACCCAGGTCTCGATGTCGGACATCTGGCCGGTCCCGCGGTGGTGCTGCGCCTGCCGGCGGGTGACGTCGCTGGCGATGGCGTGGACGTAGGCGATGCGGTCCTCGTTGGTCGCGGGCGCGCCGACCGCGGGTGCGTCGACGACGACGTACCGGTAGCGCTTGGCCCTGCCGCCGCGGATCTTCTCCTCGCTCTCCACGACGAGCTCGCCGGCCTCGTGGAGCACGCGCAGGTGGTACGACGCGTTGGCGTGCGTCAGCTCGAGCTCGCGGGCGACCTCCGCGGCGCTCATCGCCTGCGCGGTCAGCAGCGAGAGGATCCGGATCCGCACGGGGTGCGCCACCGAGCGCAGTGCCGACACCGCCTGCGGGTCGGTGAGTGCGTCTGACATCGGCCACCCTCCACGAGTTCTCGGGGAGTGAGTCTGCTGGTGCCCGCCCCGACTGTCAAACACTTCTTGGGGAGTGGGTCGGACCAGGCCCGGACCAGGCCCGGACCGATCCCTGACACACCCCTGACTCGACCCCGGAACGGGATGATTCCGGCCCCCCGACGTGCTTGGCTTGGTGTCATCGATCGACGAGGAGTGAGAGAGATGTCCGACCAGTACCCGACCGGCCAGCAGGACGACCCGACGCGGGCCTACAGCCAGCAGGCGTACGGCCAGCCGGGCCAGCAGGCCTACGGCCAGCCGCAGCCGGCCTACCAGCAGGCACCGCTGCGACCCGACGAGGAGCGGACCTGGGGGATGCTCAGCCACCTCGGCGCCCTGGTCGCGATGATCGCCTCGGTGGGCTTCCTGGGCTTCGTCGCCTCGATCGTGGTGTTCGTGCTCTACAAGGACCGCGGCCCGTTCGTGCGCGCCCACGCCGCCAACTCGATCAACGTCCAGATCTCGATGTTCATCTGGTGGCTGGTGCTCGGGGTCGTCTACGTCGTGCTCGGAGTCGTCACGCTCGGCATCGGCTTCTTCGTCCTGCTGCCGGTGTTCTTCGTCCCGCCGGTGATCGCCGGGGTCATGCACGTCATCGGCGCGGTCAAGGCCCACAACGGCGAGTGGTGGAACCCGCCGTTCACGCCCCAGTTCGTGAAGTGAGCCGCTCGTCCGGCGTGGGGTGAGCCCACGCCGGACGAGGCGGTACGATGGCTCCATGCGGTCGCAGTTCCTGCTCCTTCGACAGCCGCGCTGACTCACCGTCCAGGCAGTCATCGCGGCCACCCCTCCATGTGCGAGGGGTTTTTTCATGTCGGGAGCACGGACCCACCAGGAGCGAGAGAGATGAACCCCGAGCAGAGCACCCACCCCGAGTCGAGCCAGGACGCGGCGACCTACGACATCGCGGCCACCGAGACCAAGTGGCAGCAGGTCTGGGACGACCTGCAGCCCTTCCGGGCCGACGACGACAGCCCGCGCGAGAAGCGCTACGCGCTGACGATGTTCCCCTACCCCAGCGGTGATCTGCACATGGGTCATGCGGAGGTGTTCGCGCTGCACGACGTGGTGGCGCGCTACTGGTGGCAGCGCGGCTACGAGGTGCTGAACCCGATGGGCTTCGACTCCTTCGGCCTGCCTGCGGAGAACGCGGCGATCCGCAACGACGAGCACCCCGACACCTACACGCGCGCCAACATCGCGCGCTCGATCGAGTCGTGCCAGAAGTACGCCGCGTCCTTCGACTGGACCCGCACGTTCAACACCAGCGACCCGGAGTACTACCGCTGGACGCAGTGGCTGTTCCTGAAGTTCTACGAGCGCGGCCTGGCCTACCGCAAGAACAGCCCGGTCAACTGGTGCCCGCAGGACCAGACGGTGCTGGCCAACGAGCAGGTCGTCAACGGCTTCTGCGAGCGGTGCGGGGCGGAGGTGACCAAGAAGGAGCTGACCCAGTGGTACTTCAAGATCACCGACTACGCCCAGGAGCTGCTGGACGGCCTGGACGAGCTGGAGAGCACGTGGCCCGACCGCGTGGTCACCGCGCAGCGCAACTGGATCGGGCGCTCCGAGGGTGCCCACGTCGACTTCGTCGTGGAGGGTCGCGACGAGCCGATCACGGTCTACACGACCCGGCCCGACACGATCTTCGGGACGACCTTCATGGTCGTCGCCGTCGACTCGCCGCTGGCCGCGGACCTGGTCAGCGACGGCCAGCGCGCGTCGTTCGAGGCCTACCGTGACGAGATCCGCAAGGCCAGTGACATCGAGCGGCTGGCCACCGACCGTCCCAAGACGGGCGTCGACCTGGGCATCACCGCGACCAACCCGGTGACGGGCGCCCAGATCCCCGTGTGGGCGACCGACTACGTCCTGGCCGACTACGGCACCGGCGCCGTGATGGGCGTGCCCGGCGGCGACCAGCGCGACTGGGAGTTCGCCACCCAGATGGGTCTGCCGATCGTCCGGACCACCGAGGTGCCGGCCGACTTCGACGGCGAGGCCTACAGCGGTGAGGGCGCCACCATCAACTCGCCCGCGCCCGGCAGCCAGGCCCCGCTGGACATCAACGGGATGGCCGTCGCGGACGCGAAGAGCGCGACGATCGAGTTCCTGGAGCAGCAGCAGACCGGGCAGGGCACGGTGAACTTCCGCCTGCGCGACTGGCTGCTGAGCCGCCAGCGCTACTGGGGTGCGCCGATCCCGATCATCCACTGCCCGGTCGACGGCGAGGTCCCGGTGCCCGACGACCAGCTGCCGGTGACCCTGCCGATGCTGAAGGGCGCCGACCTGAAGCCCAAGGGCACCTCGCCGCTGGGCGGGGCGGCCGAGTGGGTCAACGTCGCCTGCCCGACGTGCGGCGGTCCGGCGACGCGCGACACGGACACGATGGACACCTTCGTGGACTCGTCCTGGTACATGTTCCGCTACTGCTCGCCGAACGACGACACGCAGGCGTTCGACACCGACAAGGTCAACGCGTGGATGCCGATCAACCTGTACGTCGGCGGTGTCGAGCACGCGGTCCTGCACCTGCTGTACGGCCGGTTCTTCACCAAGGTCCTGAACGACATGGGCCTGGTCGGCTTCCGTGAGCCGTGGTCGGCCCAGCTGAACCAGGGCTTCGTGATCAACCAGGGCAAGAAGATGAGCAAGTCGCTGGGCAACGGCGTCAACCTGGGCGACCAGCTGGGTGCCTTCGGTGTGGATGCGGTGCGGCTGACCCTGGTCTTCGCAGGCCCGCCGGAGGACGACATCGACTGGGCCAACATGTCGCCCGACGGGTCGCTGCGCTTCCTGCAGCGGGCCTGGCGGCTGTCGGGCGACGTCACCTCGGCTCCCGAGGTGGACGTGGCGACCGGCGACGTCGCGCTGCGGCGTACGACCGCACGCACCGTCCACGACGCGGCCGAGCTGGTCGAGACCTACCGGTTCAACGTCCTGGTCGCGCGGGTGATGGAGCTGGTCAACGCGACCCGCAAGGCCATCGACTCCGGCTGCGGCCCGGCGGACCCGGCCGTCCGGGAGGCCACCGAGACCGTGGCGATCCTGCTGTCGCTGGTCGCGCCCTACACCGCCGAGGAGATGTGGGAGCGGCTGGGCCGCAACCCCTCGAGGCAGACCACCGTCGCCCGCGCCGGCTGGCCGGCCGTCGACGAGGCGCTGCTGGTCGAGGACACCGTCACCGCGATCGTCCAGGTCAAGGGCAAGGTCAAGGGTCGGCTGGAGGTGTCCCCGGACATCTCCGAGGCCGACCTGGAGGCCGCGGCCCTGGCCGACGAGGGCGTCCAGCGAGCGATCGACGGAGCGACGGTGCGCAAGGTGATCGTGCGCGCGCCGAAGCTGGTGAACATCGTCGTCTGACCCTCTCGCCTGCCGTTAGGGTCGTGCCCGTGCCTCGTGTGGTGGTCGTCACCGACTCGACCGCGAGCCTCCCGCCGGAGATGGTGGAGGCTCGCGGCATCCGAGTCGTGCCCCTGCAGGTCGTCATCGGCGCGCGCGTGCTCGACGAGGGGCCCGGCGGCGCCACCCCGGAGGTGGTCGCCGACGCGCTGCGCGAGTTCGTGCCGGTGAGCACCTCCCGACCGGCGCCCGCGCTCTTCGCCGACCTCTACCGCTCGCTCGAGGCCGACGGGGTCGACGAGATCGTGTCGGTCCACCTCTCCGGCGAGATGAGCGGCACCTTCGAGTCCGCCCAGCTGGCCGCGCTCGAGGTCGACCTCCCCGTGCACGTCGTCGACTCGGGCCAGGTCGGCATCGCGACCGGCTTCGCGGCCCTGACCGCGGTCGACGTGCTCGAGGCCGGCGGGTCGGGGGAGGACGCGGCCAACGCCGCCCTCGCCCGGGGCGAGGCCGCCTCGTCGCTGTTCTACGTCGACACGCTCGAGTACCTCCGCCGCGGCGGTCGCATCGGCGCCGCCGCCGCGATCTTCGGCAGCGCGCTGTCGGTGAAGCCGCTCCTCGAGATCGCCGACGGCAAGGTCGTCCCGCGCGAGCGCGTGCGTACGGCGTCGCGTGCCCTCGCCCGGCTGGCCGAGCTCGCCGTCGACGCGGCGGGCGAGGCCCCCGTCGACGTCTGCGTCTCCCACCTCGCCAACGCCGAGCGCGCCGAGGAGCTCGCCGGCATCCTCACCGAGCGGCTCGCCGACGGGCTGGAGGGTCGCGAGGTCCTGTGCGGTGAGCTCGGCGCGGTCCTCGGGGCCCACGTCGGCCCCGGCATGGTCGCGGTCTGCGTCTCGCCCCGCCCCTGACTGTCCACAGATTGCCGATCGCCCCTGTCGGCGGGCGGTCCGGCGTTCCTAGCGTGGAGGCATGCGTCGTACCCAGTCGTCCTCCGAGCACGCCGAGGCGGTGTCGCGGCGGCTGGCGACGCTGAGTGCCGAGCTCGCGGCCGTGCGGGACGGCTCGGTCGACAGCGACGACTCCGACCACACGCGGATCCGCGTCCGGCCGGGGGAGGAGGCGCCGGCGCCCGTCGTGCTCCCGGTGCCGGGGCGCCACGCCTCCCGGCGGATGCAGGTCGGCGGACTCAGGCTGGGGCCGGTGCACCTCGCGGTGGTCGCGGTCGTCGCCGCCCTCGCGGTCGGGCTGGCGGCGTGGTGGGCGATCCGCGACCAGGCCGAGATCGTGCCGCTCGAGCCTGCCGCTGCCCCGAGCGCCTCCGCGGCCTCGGCGCCGCCCGAGCCGTTGGCCGACGTCAGCGCCGCGGCGGAGCCCGGCGGCGACCTGGTCGTCGACGTGGCCGGCAAGGTACGACGCCCCGGCATCGCGGTGCTGCCCGCCGGGTCGCGCGTGGTCGATGCGCTCGAGGCGGCGGGTGGCGCCCGCAACGGCGTGGACCTCACCGCCCTCAACCTCGCGCGCCCCGTCGTCGACGGCGAGCAGATCCTGGTCGGCATCACCCCGGCGGCCGGCGTCGCGGGCACGGTCGGCTCGCCGGGCGGCTCGACGCAGGCCGGACCGCTGGTCAACCTCAACACCGCCGACCAGGCCGCCCTCGACACGCTTCCGGGCGTCGGCCCGGTGACCGCCGACGCGATCCTGTCGTGGCGCGAGGACAACGGCGGGTTCACCTCGGTCGACGAGCTGCTCGAGGTCGACGGCATCGGTGAGGCCACCCTCGAGGACATCGCCCCGCTCGTGACGATCTGACCCGGTGCTCGACCTCCGCGCGGTCGCCCTCGGCGTCGGCGCCTGGGCAGGAGCGCTCCTGGTCCTCGTGCTGCCGGGACGCGTGGCGCTCGCGGCCGTGGTGGGGATCGTCGCGGGCGCCGGCCTGCTCGTCGTACGCCGCGCGCTGGCCGCCGCGTGGCTCGGCCCGGTCGCCGCGCTGGCCGCCGTCGCCGGGGTCGCGGCGCTCCAGCTGACCCTGGTCGCCACGTCACCGCTCGCGGTGCTGGCCGAGGACGGCGCGGTCGTCACGCTGCGGCTCGAGGTCACCTCCGACGTCCGGGTCGTGGCCGGGCAGTACGGCGACCTCCAGGTCGCGCAGGCCGACGTGACGCGGGTGGAGGGCCGCGGCACGGCCTGGACGCTCGACGCGCCGGTCGTCGTGATGGCCGGCGAGGAGTGGCCCCGCCCGGCCCTCGGCACGACGCTCGAGACCACGGCGAGGCTGGTGCCCGCCGACGACGACGTGGCGGCGCTGGTCCGCCCGACGGGCGACCCGCGCGTGGTCGCCGAGCCGGACGTGTGGTGGGACGCCGCAGCAGCCGTACGACGATCGGTGCGCGCCTCCGTCGCCGGCCGGGACGCCGACGCGCGCGAGCTGGTGCCGGCGCTCGTGGTGGGCGACGACGGCGGCCTGGACGAGGCGCTCGCCGACGACTTCCGCACGACCGGCCTCACCCACCTCCTCGCGGTCAGCGGCACGAACCTCACGCTGGTCGTCGGGTTCGTGATCATCCTCGGCCGGTGGCTCGGGGTGCGCGGCCGCTGGCTCCACGTGCTCGCCGCGCTGGGGATCGCCGGCTTCGTGATGACGGCCCGCGCCGAGCCCAGCGTCGTACGAGCGGCGGCGATGGGCACCGTCGCGCTCATCGGGATGGGCGCCAACGGCCGGTCCCGCGGCACCCGGTGCCTCGGCGTGGCGGTGCTCGGGCTGCTGCTCGTCTCGCCGTCGCTGGCGGTGTCGGCGGGCTTCGCGCTGTCGGCGCTCGCGACCGGCGGGATCCTGCTGCTCGCACCCGTGTGGCGGGACGCGCTGGCGCGCTGGACGCCGCGCTGGGTCGCCGAGGCCGTCTCGGTGCCGCTGGCCGCGCAGGTCGCCTGCACGCCGGTGGTCGCCGCGCTGTCGGGGCAGGTGAGCCTGGTCGCCGTGGCCGCCAACCTGCTGGCGGCACCAGCCGTCGCGCCGGCGACGGTGCTCGGGCTGACCGGAGGCCTCCTCGGGCTGGTCTGGGCGCCGCTCGGCGTGCTCGTGGCGGCGCCGGCCGCGTGGTCGGCCGGCTGGATCATCTCGGTCGCACGCCGGGGCGCCGACGTACCGACCGCGGCCGTGGACTGGGGCACCGGACCGGTCGCGCTCGTGGTCCTGACCGTGCTGTGCGTGCTGTCGGTCCCGCTGGCGCCGCGGCTGCTCCGTCGCCCCGGCACGACGCTCGCCTGCACCGGCCTGCTCGTCGTGGTGATGCTGGTCCGGCCTCCGTCACCGGGCTGGCCACCGGCCGGCTGGGTCGTCGCGATGTGCGACGTCGGGCAGGGCGACGGGCTCGTGCTGCGTGCCGGACCCCGGTCGGCGGTGGTCGTCGACGCCGGTCCGGACCCCGCGCTGATGGACGCCTGCCTCGACCGGCTGCGGATCTCCGAGGTCCCGCTCGTGGTGCTGACGCACTTCCACGCCGACCACGTGGACGGGCTCGCTGGTGTGTACGACGACCGCGCGGTGGCCGCCGTCGAGTCGACCTGGCTGCTGGAGCCGGCGGACGGCCTGCGGACGGTCGAGGAGGCGGTGGGCGGCGACCCCGGCGTGGCGGCGTACGGCGAGACGCGGAGGTTCGGCGAGGTGACGCTCCAGGCCGTCTGGCCCGAGCCGGGCGGCAGCGTGGGCGACGCCGGCGAGAGCGGACCCAACAACGCCAGTGTCGTGCTGGTCGCCGAGGTCGAGGGCGTCCGGGTCCTGCTCACCGGGGACGTGGAGCCGTCCGCCCAACGGTCGCTGGCGCGCGACCTCTCCGGCCTGCACGTCGACGTGCTGAAGGTCCCCCACCACGGCAGCCGGCACCAGGACCTCGACTGGCTCACCTCGCTCGGTGCGCGGATCTCGCTGGTGTCGGTGGGGGAGGACAACGACTACGGGCACCCGGCGCCCGACCTCCTCGCCGCCCTCACCACGGCCGGCTCCCGGGTGTGGCGCACCGACGTCTCCGGCGACGTCGTCGTGGTGGTCACCGACGGCGGCGTCGGTGTCGTGGGTCGCGGATAGAGTTCGGGGACCATGGCACGCACCCCCTCAGCCGCCCAGGTCCTCGGCCACGTCGTCCTCGTGACGGGCAAGGAGGAGTACCTCTCCGCGCGCACCGTTGAGTCGGTCCGCGAGGCGGTCCGCGCGCACGACGCCGATGCCGAGCTGGCCGAGTCGGCAGCCTCCGACCTGACCCTCGCGTCCCTCGGCGAGATGTCCGCGCCGTCGCTGTTCTCCTCCATCCGCTGCGTCATGGTGCGCGGCCTCGAGGACCTGCCCGACGAGTCCGTGGACGGGCTGCTCGCCTACTGCGCGGCCCCGGTCGAGGACGTCGCCCTGGTCCTGGTCCACTCCGGTGGGCAGAAGGGCAGCGGCGTGCTCACCAAGCTGCGCAAGCTCGGCGCGGTCACCGAGGTGAAGTCCGAGGAGATCCGGGCCAGCGAGATGCCGGGCTTCGTCACCTCCGAGGTCGCCTCCCACGGCGCGCGGATCGACTCCGACGCGGCCGCCTTCCTCGTGCAGGCGGTCGGCACCGACCTGCGCTCGCTGGCGGCCGCGGCCGACCAGCTCACCAACGACTTCCACGGCGAGCAGCTGACCATCGACAAGGTCCAGCGCTACTTCGGCGGCCGGGCCGAGGCCAAGTCGTTCACCGTGGCCGACGCCGCCTTCGCCGGCCGTCGGGCGGTGGCCCTGGAGGAGCTGCGCTGGGCCCTCGACGCCGGCACCTCGCCGGTGCTGGTGACCTCGGCGATGGCGGCCTCCGCTCGCAGCCTGGCGCGCTACCTCGGTGCCCCGCGTGGGGCCCGCGACGCCGACCTCGCCCGCGACCTCGGCGTGCCGCCATGGAAGGTCCGCACGGTGCGCGACCAGTCCCGCTCGTGGAGCCCCGAGGGGATCGCGCAGGCGGTGCGGGCGGTCGCTCACGCCGACGCCGACATCAAGGGCCAGGCGCACGACGCGTCCTACACGCTCGAGCGGCTCGTGCTCACGGTCGCCGGACTGCGCGAGGGCCGCTGACCCCGGGGCGTCGCCCCCGGAAATGCGGAACACCCGCCACGAGGGCGGGTGTTCGGCGTGAAGCGTCGAGCAGAAGGGCCAGCCTCAGAGGGAGGCGGTCTTCTTGGCGATCGACGACTTGCGGTTGGCGGCCTGGTTGGCGTGGATGACGCCCTTCGAGGCGGCCTTGTCGAGGGCCTTCATGGCGTCGCGACCGGCAGCGGCAGCGGCGTCCTTGTCGCCGGCCTCGGAGAGCTCACGGAACTTGCGGACCGCGGTCTTGAGGCGCGACTTGACGGCCTGGTTGCGCTGGCGCGCCTTCTCGTTCTGCTTGTTGCGCTTGATCTGGGACTTGATGTTCGCCACGTGTGGATCCTCAAATGCTCGAACTGGTCTGGAATGGAAGTCTGTGCCTGTCGGCTGCCTGGCAATCTCCCAGCCGAGACGGGTGGGCGACGGGTGCCGGACATGCAGGGAGGAACACTACCGTCCGGCCTCGCGCACGCCCAAATCGCGTGCGCCCGCTCGGGACGGCTCAGCGACCCGTGCGTCGGGCCACTGCGTCGATCATGCGCCGCGACTCCGTCCGGCGGAAATCGTTGAGCGTCGGGAGGTTGACGTCGACGGCCGTCACCGAGCGTACGGCGAGGTGCGCGCCGAACCCGGCGAGGAACGCGGTCACCACCTCGTCGCCGGCCGTGGCCAGGTCGGGGGAGGACCGGATCGAGGCGTCGAACCAGGCGTCATCGAGGCGTTCCATGCGCGCCAGCAGGGCATCGACCCAGGCCGGCCCGCGTGCCGCCATGCCCCAGTCGACGAAGACCACCTCGCCGCTCGTTCGGCGCAGGAGGTTGTCGATCCGGACGTCCCAGTGCACCAGCTGGGCCGGCGCCGTCCCGGCCTGTGCGCGGAGCACGTCCGCCCATCCGTGCCTCCCGTCCCGCAGCCAGTCCGGGACCGGCGTCTCGGAGGGCGTCGACGGCAGCGCGTCGAGGGTGTCGGCCCACAGCCGGAACCGCTCGTGGACGTCGACGAGCCTCACCGTCGGCGGCTCGCCCCGCTCGCGCAGCACGGCGGACAGCCGGTCGGCTCCGCGGAGGACCGCCCCGAGCTCGGTGTCGTCGGCGAAGTCGGGGTGGCGGCCCTCGACGTCCTCGATCAGCAGCGCGACCCACGCCCCGTCGTCGTACGACGCCAGCAGGCGGGCCCACAGCTCGTGCGCGCCCAGGTGCGAGAGGACCGCGACCTCGCGGCGGAAGAGGTGCGGGGTGTCCGGGTTGAGCTCCGCGCCGACGGCCTTCAGGAAGGCGCGGGTGCCGTCGGCGCAGGTCAGCCTGGTCGCGCAGCCCGGGGACATCCCGCCCACCTGCTCCGCCGTCGCGACGACGGGTGAGCCGAGTGCCTCCTCCACCCAGCGGCGCACGGCGGCCGGCACGGCCTCGAAGGGGAGCCGCACGCCGACCGCGCGCGGCGCCGTCACGACCAGCCCCGGCGCTCCGCGAGCCAGTCCCAGCACACGTCGCCCTGCCAGCGCTGGTGGTCACGGAGGTGCGGTGAGGTCGGCGGGACCGGCAGCTCGCACTGGGTCAGGAAGTAGCCGACGTAGAGCGCGAGGTTGATGTCGTACGCCTCGGGGTCGACGTCGCGGAGCAGCCGGCGCGAGGCGATCACCGCGTCGACGTCGACACCCTCGCCACGGGGGCCGATCAGGGCTGCGAAGGAGTCGAACCAGGCCGCGCCGCGCACCGGCCAGTTCCAGTCGCAGACCAACGCCCGGCCGTCGGAGTCGATGATCACGTTGTCCGAGCGGATGTCGGTGTGGACGACGGTGTCCCCGCCGACGACCTCGGTGTAGCGGCGGGCCAGCGCCTCGGCCTCCGCGAGGTGGGCCGCGTCGAGGTCGGTGCGGTGCTCGCGCAGCGAGGTCCAGCCCTCGACGAGGGGCGCGAAGTCGGCGGCGGCGGTGTCGAGGGCCAGCCCGGCAGGGGGCGGGGTGAGCGCGTCGGCGGCCTGCTCCAGGGAGTCGAGCACGGCGTCGAGCTCGTCGACCTGCCACGGTCGCTGCGGCGCCCGCCCGGCGACGTACTCGATGCCGAGCACGACCCAGTCGTCGTCGAGCTGCCACAGCAGGCGGGGCGCCGGGACGGAGCGGGGGAGGGCGGCGAGCTTGCGCGCCTCCTCGCGGTAGGAGTCGGCGAACATCTTCTGTGCCTTGACCGACGCGGCCTTCACGAAGTGTCGCGACCCGTCCTTGCAGACCAGCACGGAGGCGAAGCCCGGGGTGAACCCGCTCGTCTGGGAGATCGCCGACACCACCGGGGAGCCGCACTTGCGCTCGATGTACGCGCGCAGGTTCGGCGGGAGGAAGGCCCACTCGAGCCGGCGCGCGGTCTTGCCGTGGGGTGCGGGGTAGGAGGCGAGCGGCTGGCGGGGCATGGCGCAATCCTTCCCCACGCGGCCTCGCGCCGACGACGGGATATCGGGTGGAGGCGGGTGACGGCGCACAGGGACACTGGTGCCATGCCCGAGCTCGTGCTGCCCACCGCCGATGTCCGAGCCTCCTTCCTCGAGGCGATGGACGAGTTCGTCGCCGAAGGGGTCGATCGCAGCCAGACGGCGGCCTGGATCGACGTGCACGCGCCGGGGTGGACCGAGCCGGAGCGGTTCGAGGCGTTCGTCGAGGCGGTGAGGGCCGACGCGAGGCCCGACAGCCCGCGCCCCGACTGGCACGTGCCGTGCACGACGCTGTGGTGGATCGACGGCACGGACTACCTCGGACGGCTGGCCATCCGTCACGTCCTCAACGACTTCCTGCTCGACGTCGGCGGGCACATCGGCTACGACGTGCGCCCCACCCGTCGCCGCGAGGGCCACGCGACCGCCATGCTCCGGGCGGCGCTGCCGTGGGCCGCGCAGCTCGGGATCGACCCGGCGCTGGTCACCTGCGACGTCGACAACCACGGGTCGACCAAGGTCATCGAGGCGGCCGGCGGCGAGCTCGAGGACGTGCGCGGGGTCAAGCGCCGCTACTGGGTACCCACTTCGGGATAGGCCGCCGGCGGGGGCCCGTGGACATCCATTGACAGTGCTGCCGGGCGAGCGGAAGGTGATGTATGTCACACCTGCGCTCGGGCAGGTTCCCGTCCGGGCTCGGCTCCTCCGACCCCCGGGAGACACCCCATGGCGCGCACCGAACGCCGCACCCTCGCCGTCGTCGCATCCGTCGGCCTCACCCTCGCCCTCGCCACGGGGGCGCTCGCCGCGCGCGGCCTGAGCGACGACGAGGAGGCGCTCGCGCCGACCCGAGGCAGGCCCAGCGCGGGCATCGAGCGCAAGGTCGACGCGCTGCTGGCCCGGATGACGACGAAGGAGAAGCTGCAGCAGGTGCAGCTGCTCTCCGACGGCCAGGTCACCGACGCCGACGCCAGGGCGGGGGTGGGCTCGGTCTTCAGCCTCGTCGACGCCGAGAGGATCAACCACTTCCAGCGCGTCGCGGTCGAGCAGTCCCGGCTGGGCATCCCCATCCTCTTCGCCTACGACACCGTCCACGGCTACCGCACGGTCTTCCCGGTGCCGCTGGGCGCCGCGAGCTCCTTCGACCCCGAGGTCGCGAGCGCCGACGCCGAGGTGGGGGCTCGCGAGTCGGCCATCCAGGGCATCAAGCAGGTCTACAGCCCGATGGTCGACGTCTCGCACGAGCCGCGGTGGGGCCGCATCGTCGAGGGCGCGGGCGAGGACCCGTACCTCGGGTCGGTCATGGGCGCCGCACGCGTGAAGGGCGCCCAGGGCACCGACTACAGCCGGCCCGACAAGGTCGTCTCGAGCGTCAAGCACTACGTCGCCTACGGCGAGGCCGAGGGAGGCCGCGACTACAACACCACCGACCTGTCGGAGTCGCGGCTGCGCAACCTCTACCTCCCGCCGTTCAAGGCGGCGATCGACGCAGGGGCCGACACGGTGATGTGCTCGTTCAACTCGATCAACGGCGTGCCCGGGTGCGCGAACAAGTACACCGAGACCGACATCCTCAAGAAGGAGTGGGGCTTCGACGGCTTCATCGAGAGCGACTACACCGCCGTCGCCGAGCTCCGGGCCTGCCCGCCGGTCACGCCCGACGAGGGTCCCTGCGGGCACGGCGTCGCCGCTGACGGCCCGCAGGCGGGTGCCGCGGCGCTGATGGCCGGCACCGACTCGGAGATGGTGAGCACCAACATCCGCGACTACGGCGAGCAGCTGCTCGCGACCCGGCAGATCACCATGAAGCGGCTCGACGACGCCGTCCGGCGGATCCTGCGGGTCAAGTTCCGCGCCGGCCTGTTCGACCACCCGTACGTCGACGTGGCGAAGGCCTCCGACCCGGCCAGCTACGGCAAGCCCGCCGACCTGGCGAGGAGCCGGTGGGCCGCGGGTCGGTCGATGGTCCTGCTGAAGAACGACGGCGGCGCGCTGCCGCTCGACCCGGCGAGGTCGACCGCCCTCATCGGCCCCTTCGGCGACGAGGTCGACGACGTGCTCGGCCCCTGGCCCGGTCGAGGTGCCGACGACCTCGCGCCCGCGCACGTGCCGCTGGTCGAGGGCCTGAGGGCCGCGAGCACCGGCGAGGTGACGTACACCCAGGCGTGCAACCTGGCCCACAGCTTCGACCCGCCGAACGTCGCGAACCCGCCGCTGACCCCGGAGGACGAGGTGTGCGCCGGTCCCGGTGACGACGGGACGACGATCGACGACGCCGTGGCTGCGGCGGAGGCGGCCGACCAGGTGGTGCTCGCGCTGGGCGAGAACGCCTACATGAGCGGCGAGGCCAACGCGCGCAGCGAGCTGACCCTGCCGGGGCAGCAGCAGAAGCTGCTCGACGCCGTGGCGGCCACCGGCAAGCCGGTCGTGGTGGTCCTGCTCAACGGACGGCCGCTCGACCTCAGCGCGGTGCAGGGCAAGGCTGCGGCGATCCTCGAGGCCTGGTTCCCCGGCACCGAGGGTGGCCACGCGGTCGCCGACGTCCTCTTCGGCACGGTCAACCCGGGCGGCAAGCTGCCCGTCACCTTCCCGCGCAGGGTCGGCACCGCACCCACCTACTACAACCACGAGCCCACCGGCCGCCCGTGCGACGCCGCGTCCAAGTACAACTCCCGCTACCGCGACCTCGACACCTGCGCGCCGCTCTACCCCTTCGGCTTCGGGCTGAGCTACACCACCTTCGAGGTCAGCGACCTGCGCCTGAGCCGCAGCTCGGTCCGTCGCGACGGCCGGCTCACCGCGTCGATGCAGGTCCGCAACACCGGCAGCGTCGCCGGTGACGAGGTCGCCCAGCTCTACCTGCACGACCCGGTGGCGAGTCTGTCCCAGCCGGTCCGCCGGCTCCGCGGGTTCCAGCGGGTGAGCCTCGACCCCGGGCAGTCCACGACGGTCACCTTCACGCTCGACGCGAGCGACTTCGGGTTCTACGACAACCGGGGGAAGTACGTCGTGGAGCCGGGCCTGATCGAGGTCTACGGCGGGGACTCCTCGGCGGCGGCGATGAAGGCGACCTTCACCGTCACCCGGTGAGCCGCACCTCGTCCTCGCGCGGTGGCGGGGGCCGGGTACGCGTGGCCGCGCCGACCCCGACGACCGCGACCACGAGCCCGACGACCTGGAGGGTCGACAACGTCTCGTCCAGCACCAGCCACGCGAGGACCGCGGTCACCGGCGGGCTCAGGAAGAACAGGCTGGCCGCCGCACCCGAGCCGCCGCGCAGGACGAGGAGCGAGAGCAGGACCAGTCCGACGATCGAGTTCACGATCGCGAGGAAGAGGACCGACACCACGGCGCGGGGCACGTCGGTGACCGGCCAGAACCCCTCGGTCGTCCAGCCGAGCAGGAGCATCGGGGGAGCCGACACCGCGAACTGCACGGCGGCCGACCAGAGCAGGTCCGGCTGGGCGCCGATCCACCGCTGGCCCAGCGTGCCGAGGCTCAGGGTGAGCATGCTGAGGCAGCCGATGCCCACCGCGACCGGCCCGCCCGCGTGACCGAGGTCCGAGCCCAGGACGAGCAGCACACCGAGCACGCCGACGACGAAGCCGCCGACCTGGAGCGCGGAGACCCGCTCGCCGAGGAGCACGGCGGCCAGCACGGCCGTGAGCACGGGGCTGAGGGCGTGGAAGAGGGAGGCGAGCGTGGCGCCGAGCCCGAGGTCGAAGGCGACGTACATCATCGCGAACATCAGCCCGTTCATGACCAGTCCGACGAGCGCGACGCGGCCGAGGGTGGCCCGGTCCATCCGGGTGGGACGGCGCAGGAGCAGCGCGAGCCCGGCGGCCAGCACCGCGGCGATCACGAAGCGCCACCCCAGCACGGTGAACGGTGCCGCGGCGTGCACGGCGGCGGGACCGGAGATGTAGCCCGACGACCACACCAGGACGAAGGCGGCCGCGGGGACGAGAGGCAGTCGCGTCGCGTCGGGCCGGCTCACGTGGTCGCACGCTAGCCCTCGTCGCCGGTTCGGTGCCCGGTGGCCCGCGTGGGAGAATGGCGCGACCCAGACGTCGTACCAGTCGAAAGCAGTCAGTGAGCCTCAAGAACGCGCCGCAGCCGGGCTCGACCGACCCGTCGATCATCCGCAACTTCTGCATCATCGCGCACATCGACCACGGCAAGTCGACGCTGGCCGACCGCATGCTCCAGCTCACGGGCGTCGTCGACGAGCGGGCGTCGCGCGCGCAGTACCTCGACCGGATGGACATCGAGCGCGAGCGCGGCATCACGATCAAGTCGCAGGCCGTCCGGATGCCGTGGACCGTCCCCGCGGGCAACGCCGAGGACGCCGAGCCCGGCACCTACGTGCTGAACATGATCGACACCCCCGGTCACGTCGACTTCACCTACGAGGTCTCGCGCAGCCTCGAGGCGTGCGAGGCGGCGGTCCTGCTCGTCGACGCCGCCCAGGGCATCGAGGCGCAGACGCTGGCCAACCTCTACCTCGCGATGGGCGCCGACCTCCACATCATCCCGGTGCTCAACAAGATCGACCTGCCGAGCGCCAACGTCGAGAAGTACGCCGCCGAGCTCGCCGGGCTCGTCGGCTGCGAGCCCGAGGACGTGCTGCTCACCAGCGCCAAGACCGGCGTCGGCGTGGAGACCCTCCTCAACGAGATCGTGAAGCAGACCCCGGCGCCGGTGGGCGACGCGGACGCCCCGGCGCGCGCGCTGATCTTCGACTCCGTCTACGACACCTACCGCGGCGTGGTCACCTACGTGCGGGTCGTCGACGGCAAGCTCAGCCACCGCGACCGGATCAAGATGATGTCCACCAACGCCGTGCACGAGATGCTCGAGGTCGGCGTGATCAGCCCGGAGCCCGTCAAGGCGGGGGAGATCGGCGTCGGCGAGGTCGGCTACCTGATCACCGGCGTGAAGGACGTCCGCCAGTCGCGCGTGGGTGACACCGTCACCTCGCAGCACCACGGGGCGACCGAGTCGCTCGGCGGCTACAAGCACCCGAATCCGATGGTCTACGCCGGTCTCTACCCGATCGACGGCGACGACTACCCGACGCTGCGCGACGCGCTGGAGAAGCTCCAGCTCAACGACGCGGCGCTGACCTACGAGCCGGAGACCTCCGGCGCGCTCGGCTTCGGCTTCCGCTGCGGCTTCCTCGGCCTGCTCCACATGGAGATCACCCGCGACCGGCTCGAGCGCGAGTTCAACCTCGACCTCATCTCGACCGCGCCCAACGTGGTCTACGAGGTGGCCCTCGACGACGGGACCGAGGTCGAGGTGACCAACCCGAGCGAGTACCCCGACGGCAAGGTCGCCGAGGTCCGCGAGCCCGTCGTCAAGGCGACGATCCTCGCGCCGTCGGACTACATCGGCACGATCATGGAGCTGTGCCAGCTCAAGCGCGGCAACCTGCAGGGGATGGACTACCTCTCCGAGGACCGGGTGGAGATGCGCTACACCCTCCCGATGGGCGAGATCGTCTTCGACTTCTTCGACCAGCTGAAGTCGCGCACCAAGGGCTACGCCTCGCTCGACTACGAGCGCTCGGGCGAGCAGGCCGCCGACCTCGTCAAGGTCGACATCCTGCTGCAGGGCGAGCCGGTCGACGCGTTCAGCGCGATCATCCACCGCGACGCTGCCTACTCCTACGGCGTGATGATGGCCGGCAAGCTCAAGGACCTCATCCCGCGCCAGCAGTTCGAGGTGCCGATCCAGGCCGCCATCGGCGCGCGCGTGATCGCCCGCGAGACCATCCGTGCGATCCGCAAGGACGTCCTCGCCAAGTGCTACGGCGGTGACATCAGCCGCAAGCGCAAGCTGCTCGAGAAGCAGAAGGCCGGCAAGAAGCGGATGAAGAACATCGGGTCGGTCGAGGTGCCGCCGGAGGCCTTCGTCGCTGCTCTCGCCACCACGCAGCCGACGGAGAAGACCGGCAAGAAGTGAGCGGGACCCGGACGGTGCGCGCCGACGAGGTCGCGCCGCAGCCGTGGCCCAACGGTGGCGGTACGACGCGCGAGCTGGCGCGCGCGGGTGACGGGTCGTGGCGGATCAGCCTCGCGACCATCGAGGGCGACGGGCCGTTCTCGTTGTTCCCCGGGCTGCACCGGCTGCTGACGGTCGTGGACGGCCCGGTCCTCGACCTGACCGTCGACGGGGAGCCGCAGGTGGTCGAGCCCCAGCGCCCGTTCGCCTTCTCCGGCGAGGCGGAGGTCGTCGCCTCGGTGCCCGAGGGCCCCGTGCGGGCGCTCAACGTGATCGCCGGGCCCGGCGTGGCGACGTACTGCACCGTGCTCGAGCTCGGCCGCGGCTCGGCCCTCCCGCTGGCCGACGACCAGGCGGCCTACGTGATCACGGGCCCGGAGCAGGGCAGCCTCGTCATCGGGCCGGGCGAGGTCGCCGGCCGCTGCACGGTCGCCGTGCTCACGGTCGAGTCCGGCTGACCGCAGGGCCGACCAATCCGGGCGCGCGCGCCGCTGCGAAGCCGGGGCATGCGACTGGCAGACCGGCTCCGCGTCGAGATGATCCGCGCGACCGCACGCTTCTCGGTGTCGTACGGCGACGACCTGGGGTTCGCGGGCCGTGACCTGCCGGCGCCCGAGCGGATCCACGTCCGCACCCGACACGGCCGGGTGCCGGTGCACCTCTACTCCCCGGGCGGGCACGACCTGCCTGTGCACGTCCACCTCCACGGTGGCGCGTTCCTGATGCGCTACCCGCAGATGGACGACTGGTGGTGCCGCTACGTCGCCGCGACCGCGGGCGTCGTGGTGGCCAACGTCGACTTCGAGGTGGCGCCGCGGGCGGCGTACCCGGTCGCCCAGCACCAGGCGCACGACGTCGCCGCCTCGCTGGCCGCGGACGGCACGCCCGTCTCGGTGGGCGGCTTCAGCTCGGGCGGCGGGCTCGCTGCGTCGGTCGTCCTGAAGGCGCGCGACGCCGGCTCCTTCGTACCGACGCTGCAGGTGCTCGGCATCCCCGCGCTCGACCTGTCGGCGGAGCCGCGCGACGGCGACCCCGGGATGATCTCGCCGGACCTGCGTCGCCTCGTGCGACGGGTCTACCTGCCCGACCCCGCCAGCCGGCGCGAGCCGTACGCGTCGCCGCTGCTGGCCCCCGACCTCTCGGGACTGCCGCCCGCGGTCGTCCTCACCGCCGAGCGCGACGTCCTGCGCGCCGAGGGAGATGCCTACGCCGACCGGCTGCGCGGTGCGGGTGTGCGCGTCGTCCACGACGTCACGCCCGGCGTCGACCACTACTTCCTCACCGAGGACCCGGTGCGGGCCCGCGACACGATGGCGATGGTGGCCGACGAGATCCGGGCCGCCGGTCAGGCCGCGGGCGCCCAGCGCGGGTCGCGGCCGAGCCGGGCCAGGAGGCGGTCGGAGGCGGACGCGTCGGCCGGTACGTCGACGGCGCCCGCGCAGACTCCCTCGGAGTAGAGCGCCTCGCCCCACCCGTCGGCCGTGGCGTGGAGCTCGCGGGCCTCCTCCTCGCTGACCTCCCACGGCTGGCCGGTGGCCCGCGCGACGTCGGAGCCGTGGACGACGAGGTCCCAGCCGTAGAAGTCGGCCATGGTCGCGGCGATCGTGGTGCGCCCGAAGTAGCCGTCGTACTCCCGCTCGGCGACGCCGTCGCGGCCCAGCACGCCGGCCACGGAGGCGGCGTGCTCGCGCCATGCGGTGGGGAGGTCGGTGAGGTCGGGTGCCGGTCCGGGGTCGAGGTCCTGGCGCTGCAGGAAGTCCCGCTCGGTCTCGATCGCGTGGACGACGACGTCGCGGACGGTCCAGTCGTCGCAGGGGGTGGGCGCGTCCCACCGGTCGGCGACTCCGTCGAGGATCGCGGCGAAGGCATCGGCGCGTGTGGTGAAGCTGTCTGCACTGGTCATGGGTCCACGCTCGCAGGGCGGGTGTCGGTGGCGATTGTGATAATCCGACACATGGCCAGCCTGCCCGGTCCGCACCCCACCGATCCAGTGGACCGGGCCCACCTCACCGGTGTCAGCCGACCGTCACCGCCCATCCACCGCTACGCACCCAGCGAGCACCTCGCCGACCTGGTCGACCGCTACTGGATCCCGGTCTGGTCGCTGACCGAGCCGTCGACCCAGAGCACGCTCCAGCACCCGGTGTGCCTGGTGGTCGTCAGCAACACCTACGCCCGGCTCTACGGCGTCGCCCGCGGCCGCTCGAGCGTGACCCTCGAGGGCGAGGGCTATGCCGTCGGCACGATGCTGATGCCCGCCGCCGGCCGCCTGGTGCTCGGCCGGTCCGTCGCCGACCTCACCGACAGCGTGGTCGACCTCGCCGACCTGGTGCCCGACGACCGCCTCGTCGACGACGTCCGCGCGGCGATGGAGGCGGGTCCGCACGATCCGGCCTCCCACCTCGCGGCGATCGCCGTGGTCGAGGACTGGCTGACGACCTTCCTGCCGGTCGACGACCAGGGGCTGCTGGTCAACCACCTCGTGGCCTGGCTGCGTGATCACCCCGAGGTGACCCGCGTCGGCGAGATCGCCGACGAGCTGGGGCTCACCGAGCGCAGCCTGCAGCGGCTGGTCGAGCAGCGCCTGGGCCTGAGCCCCAAGTGGCTGGTGCAGCGGCGCCGGCTCCACGACGCGGTCGAGGCGCTCAAGGCCGGCACCACCGGCCTGGCCGACGTCGCGGCCGACCTCGGCTACACCGACCAGGCCCACTTCACCCACGACTTCCGCACCATGACGGGGATGACGCCGGGGGAGTTCCTCCGTGACCAGCCGGTGTCAACCAAAAGTTGACATTCTGCTCGCCACGGGGCACCGTGGAGCCATGCCCCTCATCCTCGGACACCTCCTCGTCGCAGCCGCGGTCACCGTCGCCGTCGGCCTCCTGACCGGAGGCGGCTGGACGTTCCTGATCGGCAGCGCCCTGGCACTCTCGCTCTGGGTGATGCTCTTCGCCGGCTCCTACGCCGTCCCCCCGGGCGAACAGCGGGGACGCACGACGACCAGGCAGTACGCCGTCGCCGCGGCGGTCGCGGTCGTCCTCGGCTACGTCGTCTACCGCATCGGCGGCGACCCGGCCTTCTGGGCCGTCGGCTTCATCATGGCCGGCGCCCTCGTGCCTGCAGGCGCTGCAGCCGTCCGGGACTCGCAGGCCGGGAGTGCCTGACAGCGATCCGCTCGACGCCGTCCGCTCGGCGATCACGGAGCTGCACCTCGCCGAGCGACACCTGGCCGACGCCGTGCACGCCGCTCGCGCTGCGGGGGAGAGCTGGGCGGCCATCGGGTCGGTGATGGGGACGTCCCGGCAGAACGTGTTCAAGAGGTTCGGCGCACCCCGCGACCCCCGCACAGGAGAGGCCATGACACCCACCGACCGCGCCAGCGTCGCGACCACCACCGAACGGGTCTTCTCCCTGCTCGACGCGGGGCACTACGACGACCTGCGTGGGCTGATGCCCGCCGACGTCGCCCGGGTGCTGACCCGCGACGTCGTGCTCGGGACGTGGGCCGGCGCGGTCGCCGAGACCGGCAACCTCGTCCATTGCGAAGGCACGACGGTCGAGCTGCCCGGGGGCGAGCCGGCGCCCGACGGACCGGTGCTCGGGACGGTCGTCGGCGTCACCACCCTCGTCTGCGAGGCGGGGGAGTGGCAGGGGCGTGTCGCGCTCGGCCAGGACGGCCGGCTGCTGGGCCTGCTCGTGGTGCCGGTCGGGGCCGACGGGCTGCCGTTCTAGCCTGCGCGGGCCCGCGTCAGACGACCTCGCGCCCGATCGACACGTCGGTGACCGTGATGCCGAGCGCCGCCTCGAGCGCGGCGACCGGGGCCTCGAGCTCGGACCGGCGAGGCTTGCGGGTCCCCGCGAACCACGTCACCTCGAGCGGTCGGCGTCTCGCCGTGCCGGTGGCACGCCAGAAGCCGGTGATCCGGCCGTCGACCAGCAGCGGGGCCAGGACCATCCCGTTGGCCCCGATCCACAGCCGGTCGAGGTGGGCCCTCTCCGAGAAGCGGACGCGACCGGCCGGGTCGTAGCCGCACATGAGTGCGTCGAACTCGGGGAGCAGGCGCACGCCCGGGAGCTCTCGCGGGGGCGGAGCGCCCACGAGGTCGACGTACGTCCTGCCGTCGGGGCCGTCGTCGCGGACCAGTCCGTCGACCTGGTCCAGCATGCTGTCGACGGACCGCAGTCCCAACCCCGACCACCAGGCGACGTCCTGGCGCGACGAGGGCCCGTGGCAGCGCAGGTGGAGCCGGACGGCATCGGCGACCGTGGGATCGGTGACCGGTGGGAGGAAGCGGTACTCGGGTGCGCCCTGCCCGGCCCAGTCCCCGTTGACCGGCCTGCGCACCAGCCCGCCGTGGCCGAACGCGAGGTACCGCCCGGCCGGCTGACCGGTGACGTCGTCGCGCCCCTCGCGCGCGACGAGCCAGTCGTGCAGGTGCTGCTCGAGCGCGTCCGTCGAGCGCCAGTCGGCGGCGAACGCCTCGGTCGCGGTCCACAGCTCCTCGAGCGTCGCGTGCTCCAGGCGCAGCATCCGCGTCCAGAGCGCGCGCTGCCCGACACGTGTCGCTGCACCGAGTGCGGCGAACTGGTCGGGGGTCGCGGTGTGCACGGTGCCGCGGATCGTGCTCCCGCGCACGACGCCCCCGGACTCGTAGGCCTCCGTGACCTCCTCCCGCGTGGTCCCGGGGTGACGGGCGGCGAGGCCCAGGAACGGCGACCGGGCGGTCTGGGACTGGATGGGGCCGGTCTGGGCGAGGCGGCCGGCGAGGTCCGGGGCGGGGTCGGAGGGGAACTGGCGCGCCAGGGACGCAGCGGCCAGGTCGTCCCAGGTGAGGGCCATGGGCAGGAGCCGCTCAGCCGCTCATCGGCCCGCCGGGGCGGCCGTAGGACTCGGCGACGATCTCGGCCACCACCGAGAGCGCGATCTCGCCCGGCGCCCGGCCGCCGAGGTCGTGGCCGGCCGGCACGTGCAGCCGGCTGACGTCGTAGCCCTCGCCGACGAGCTCCTCGACGAGGCCCTCCGCCCGTCGCCGGCTGGCCATCATCGCGACGTAGACAGCGTCGGAGGCGAGCGCCGAGCGCAGCACCGACGGGGCGTCCGGAGCGTCGTGGTCGCAGAGGACGACCGCGTCGCCCTCCTGCGGGTCGAGCCCGGGACCGCCGTCGTCGGCCGACTCGACGAGCACCGGACGGCCGACCGTGGAGGCGATGACCGCGATGGACCGGGCGATCGGGTTGTCGGTGAGGACCAGGATCCGGCCGCGCTGCTCGGGCTCGGCCACCCACGGCTGCTGACGCTCACTCATGGGCGCCAGCCTAGGGTTGGACCGTGTCCGTCACCATCCCCCCGGGACTGCTGGGCCAGCGGGAGCTCGGCAAGGACTGGTCCGACTGGCTCGACCGGCTCCCGCGCCTCACCGGCGACCTCCTCGACGACTGGCACCTGACGCCGCGGGGCGACTCCCTGCACGGCTACTGCTCGATCGTGGTCCCGGTGGTCGACGCCGACGGTGTCCCGGGTGGCCTCAAGGTCACCTTCACCGGCGACGACGAGTCGCTCCACGAGGGGCTCGCGCTGCAGCACTGGGGCGGCAGGGGCGCCGTACGCCTCCGCCGGGCCGACCCCCGTCGCCGGGCCCTGCTCCTGGACTGGCTGCCCGGCCCCGACCTGGGCGACGCCTGGGACGTCGAGGCGTGCGAGGTCGTCGGCGGCCTCCACCGCAGCCTCCACCTGCCCGCGCTGCCGCAGCTGGCCACCGTGTCGTCGTACGTCGCGAGGTGGCTGCGCGAGCTCGACGCCCTCGGCCGCGACATCCCGATCCCGCGGAGGTACGTCGACCAGGCACTGTCGCTCGGCGCCGACCTGCTCGCCGACGACACGCCCCCGGTGGTCGTCCACGGCGACCTGCACTACGCCAACGTGATGGCCGACGCAGCGGGGGAGTGGCTCGCCATCGACCCGAAGCCGATGGCCGGCGACCGGCACTACGAGCCCGCCCCGATGCTGTGGAACCGGATGGACGAGCTCAGCGGCCCCGGTGCCGTGGGCTCGGTGCGCGACGGCCTGCGACGCCGATTCCACGCGATCGTCGACGCGGCCGACCTCGACGAGTCCCGGGCGCGCGACTGGGTCGTGGTCCGCATGGTCGTCAACGCGGGCTGGTCGGTGCAGGACGCGCGCGAGGCCGACCGGGCACTCGGCCCGGACGAGCAGGACTGGATCACCAGGTGCATCGCCATCACCAAGGCCGTCCAGGACTAGACATCGGTCGAAAGTCGCAACCTTCGCCGACCCGGTGCTCAAAACGCCACGATTGCTACCACCCGGTAGGAAAAGTGACCTAGGTTACAGCCCAAGTCAGCAGCAGTCCCCCGTCAGCACCAGCCTGTGTCGCGCCCCGCGCCACGCTCCACGAATGAGTAGGTAACAGATGCCGACCACCATCGACACGAGCTTCCTCGCCACCATGCCGGCCAACGTGGCCGTCCAGTTCTTCGACCGCGTCTCCGCCTCCCCGGACAGCGAGGCGTTCCGCTTCCCGCGCGGCGAGGCGTGGGAGTCCGTGACCTGGAAGCAGGCCGGCGACAAGGTCGAGGCGCTGGCCGCGGGCCTGATCGCGCTCGGTGTGCAGCCCGAGCAGCGCGTCGGCATCGCCTCCGGCACCCGCTACGAGTGGATCCTCGCCGACCTGGCGATCATGTGCGCTGCCGGTGCGACCACCACGGTCTACCCGAGCACCAACGCCGAGGACACCACCTACATCCTGGGCGACTCCGAGAGCCAGGTCGTCTTCGCCGAGGACGACGAGCAGGTCGCCAAGCTCACCGCCCACCGCGCCGAGCTGCCCCACGTCTCGAAGGTCGTCACCTTCGACGGGAAGGCCGACGGCGACTGGGTGATCAGCCTCGACGACCTCGCCGAGCTGGGCGCCAAGGCGCTGGCCGAGCAGCCCGACGTGGTGCGCACGACGTCGGCTGCGATCGCCCCCGACCAGCTCGCCACCCTGATCTACACCTCCGGCACCACGGGGCGCCCCAAGGGCGTGCGCCTGCGCCACTCGTCGTGGGTCTACGAGGGCGAGGCGATCCGGGCGCAGGGCATCCTCGGCCCCGACGACCTCGAGTTCCGCTGGCTGCCGATGGCGCACTCGTTCGGCAAGGTGCTGATGTCGACCCAGATGGCCTGCGGCTTCGCCGCTGCGATCGACGGCCGCGTCGACAAGATCGTGGACAACCTCGGTGTCGTGAAGCCGACCTTCATGGGGGCCGCGCCGCGCATCTTCGAGAAGGCCTACGGCCGCATCGTCACCATGCAGGCGGCCGAGGGCGGCGCCAAGGAGAAGATCTTCAACAGCGCCTTCAAGGTCGGTCTGCAGGTCGAGAGGCTCAAGCTGGAGGGCAAGTCGGTCCCGCTGCCGCTCAAGGTCCAGCACGGCCTCTTCGACAAGCTCGTCTTCTCCAAGGTGCGGGAGCGGTTCGGCGGAAACGTCCGGTTCTTCATCTCCGGCTCCGCCGCGCTCAACCGCGACATCGCCGAGTGGTTCGGCGCTGCCGGCATCACGGTCCTCGAGGGCTACGGCCTCACCGAGACCTCGGCCGGCTCCTTCGTCAACCACCCCGACGCCAACAAGTTCGGCACCGTCGGCCCGGTGTTCCCGGGCAGCGAGGTCAAGCTCGGCGAGAACGACGAGGTCATGATCAAGGGCCCCGGGGTGATGGACGGCTACCACAACCTCCCCGAGGAGACGGCCAAGACGCTGACCTCCGACGGCTGGCTGCACACCGGCGACAAGGGCACCCTCGACGCCGACGGCCACCTGGTCATCACCGGTCGCATCAAGGAGCTCTTCAAGACCTCCGGCGGCAAGTACATCGCCCCGCCGGCGATCGAGTCGAAGTTCAAGGCCGTGTGCCCCTACGCCAGCCAGTTCATGGTGTTCGGCGAGGGCCGCAACTACTGCGTCGCGCTCGTCACGCTCGACCCCGACGCCATGGCGGGCTGGGCCGACGAGAACGGCATGGCCGGCAGGTCCTACACCGAGGTCGTGCAGTCCGACGCCGTGCAGAAGATGGTCACCGACTACGTCGAGGAGCTCAACAGCCACCTCAACCGCTGGGAGACCATCAAGAAGTGGAAGGTCCTCGACCACGACCTCACCGTCGAGTCGGGCGAGCTCACGCCCTCGATGAAGGTCAAGCGCAACGTGGTCCAGGAGAACAACAAGTCGGTCATCGAGGGCCTCTACGCCTGAGTCCGACGGGACCGCGCCAGGTCTGATCCGGTTGCTGGGTGCCTCACAGGAGACGCACAGGACACGGCGGCTGAATGGGTGCCAGTGGGAGACCACTGGCACCCGTTCGCTCGTCCCGTCCGACTCAGTTCCCCCAGGAGCACCCCATGACCGCAGACCGCACCCACCACCACCCGCACGGCGACGACGAGGTGCACGAGCACGACCTCGGACTCCAGCACGACCTCGGCACTCTGCAGCGGCGCGGCTTCTCGACGATGGGCCGCCGCGGTGTGCTGGGGGTCCTGGGCGGTCTCGGGGTCGTGGCGGTCGCCGGGTGCGCCAGCGACGACTCCACCGCCTCGACCGCCACCTCCAGCAGCACCCCGACCGGCAACCCGCCGAGCGGCGGTCCCGGCGGTGGGGCGCCTGACGGCGGCATGGGCGGCGACTCCTCCGTCGAGGTCGCCGACGGCGAGATCCCCGAGGAGACCGCCGGCCCCTACCCGGGCGACGGCTCCAACGGCCCCGACGTGCTCTCCGAGAGCGGCGTCGTCCGCTCGGACATCACCACGAGCTTCGGCTCGGCGTCGGGCGTGGCCGAGGGCGTGCCCCTCACGCTGCGGTTCAAGCTCTACGACCTCACCGGCGACGAGGTCGAGGTCCTCTCCGGCGCCGCCATCTACGCCTGGCACTGCGACCGCGACGGCAGCTACTCGATGTACGACGGTGACGCGGCCGACCAGAACTACCTGCGCGGCGTGCAGGAGACCGACGAGGACGGCTGGGTCGAGTTCACCTCGATCTTCCCGGCCTGCTACTCCGGACGCTGGCCGCACGTGCACTTCGAGGTCTACGAGTCGCTCGACGCGGCGACCAGCGTCTCCAACAAGCTGCGCACCTCGCAGCTCGCGTTCCCCGAGGACGTCTGCAACGAGGTCTACGCCACCGAGGGCTACGAGTCGTCGGTGACGAACCTGGCTCAGGTCAGCCTCGACTCCGACGGCATCTTCAGCGACGGGTACTCCCTCCAGATGGCCACCGTGAAGGGCAGCAACTCCGAGGGCTGGACCGCGACGCTCAACGTGCCGATCTGAGCGTCCCCGATCCGGGTGGCGGGCGCGGGGGAGACCGCGTGGTTGGATTGCCGCGTGCCCCCCGCCCAGCCCGACGGCGACGTCGCCCCCGAGGACGGCCTCCTGCCCGACGAGGCGTGGGCGGAGTTCGGCAGCAAGCCCTTCGGGCTCTACGTCCACGTGCCGTTCTGCACGGTCCGGTGCGGCTACTGCGACTTCAACACCTACACCGCCCACGAGCTCGGTGACGAGGTCGGCGCCAGCCGGTCGACCTACGCCGAGGCGGCGATCAAGGAGATCCGCTTCGCCCGGCAGGTGCTCGGCCACCGTGACGTGAAGATCGAGACGATCTTCTTCGGTGGTGGTACGCCGACGCTGCTGAAGGCGGCCGACCTCGGTGCCATCGTGGCGAGCGCGGCAGGGGAGTTCGGCCTGGTCGACGACGTGGAGATCACCACCGAGGCCAACCCCGACAGCGTCGCGGCCTGGGACCTCGAGGAGCTGCGCACCGCCGGCTTCAACCGGATCAGCTTCGGCATGCAGTCGGCCGTCGACCACGTCCTGCGCACCCTCGACCGGACCCACGACCCGATGCGGGTCCCGGCCGTCGTCGACTGGGCGCGGCAGGCCGGTTTCGACGACGTCAGCCTCGACCTGATCTACGGCACGCCGGGGGAGTCGCTCGCCGACTGGGAGACCTCCGTCGACGCTGCCCTCGCGTGCGAGCCCGACCACATCTCGGCGTACTCCCTCATCGTCGAGCCCGGCACCGCCATGGCCCGCCAGGTCGCCCGCGGCGAGATCGCCATGCCCGACGAGGACGACCTCGCCGACAAGTACCACCTCGCCGACGAGCGCTTCGGGCGTGCCGGGATGAGCTGGTACGAGGTCTCGAACTGGGCGACCTCGCCCGACCACTGGTGCCGGCACAACCTGCTCTACTGGACCGGCGGCCACTGGTGGGGCGTCGGGCCCGGTGCCCACTCGCACGTCGGTGGCACGCGCTGGTGGAACGTCAAGCACCCGGCGGCGTACGCCGAACGGCTGGGCCGCGGGGTCTCACCGGCCCTGGCGCGCGAGGTGCTCGGCTACCGCGACCAGCGGGTCGAGCGGATCCTGCTCGAGATCCGCCTCGTCGAGGGCCTCCCGGTCTCCGCACTCGAGGCCGGTGGACGCGCCCACGTCGCGCGCCTGGTCGCCGACGGTCTGGTCGAGCTCGCCGCCGAGCGGCTGGTGCTCACCCAGCGCGGCCGGCTCCTCGCCGACGCCGTCGTCCGCGACCTCGTGGACTGAGCCCACCCGCACAGTGGCGCGACCGTCAGCCGGGGTTCCCGTCCGCGGCGCGCCCGCCCGCTGGTTGAGCAGGGCGCCCTGGCGCCCGTGTCGAAACCAAGGCCGTGGGTCCCTCCCCGCTGGTTGAGCAGGGCGCCCGCGCTCGTGTCGAAACCAAGGCCGTGGGTCCGGTCGACCGTGACCACGGATCGCTGTGTCTTTTGGCGCCTCCGCTTCGCTTCGGCGCGTGTCCGCGGCGCTGGAGGCCCGCTCGTGCGTCCTCGTTGCCGCGCTCTCCTCCGCTTCGCTCTCCCGAACGCAGCCCTCGTCCTTACTTCACGGGCGCGCCGCGGACGAACCCCCCCGCTGATGTCCAGCGGGTCAGGGGGCGGTCGTGAAGTCGATCAGCTCCTCGACCCTGCCCAGGAGCGCGGGCTCGAGGTCGGCGAAGGAGGACACCCGGCCGAGGATGTGCTTCCACGCCCGGGCGATGTCGGCCTGGTCACGGTGGGGCCAGCCGAGCTGCTGGCAGGTGCCGGTCTTCCAGTCGATGCTGCGCGGCACGGCCGGCCACTGCGTGATGCCGAGGCGGTCGGGCTTCACCGCCTGCCAGATGTCGATGAACGGGTGCCCGACGACGAGCACGTGCTTGCCGATGGGGGAGCGGGCGATGCCCTGCGCGATCCGCGACTCCTTGGACCCGGGGACCAGGTGGTCGACCAGGACGCCGACACGGCGCTGCGGGCCGGGCTTGAAGTCGCGCAGGTGGTCGGCGAGGTCGTCGACGCCGCCGAGGTACTCCACGACCACGCCCTCGATCCGCAGGTCGTCACCCCAGACCTTCTCGACGAGCTCGGCGTCGTGGCGGCCCTCGACGAAGATCCGGCTGGCGCGCGCGACGCGGGCCCGCGCGCCGGGCACCGCGACCGAGCCCGACGCCGTACGCGCGGGTGCAGCAGGTGCGCCACCGCGGACCGGTCGGGTGAGGATCACCGGCTTGCCCTCCAGCAGGAAGCCGGGGCCGAGCGGGAACGTGCGCCGCTTGCCGCGCCGGTCCTCGAGCGTCAGCGTGTCGATGTCGCGGTCGACGGCCACGACCTCGCCGCACCAGTCGGTCGTGACCTCCTCGACGACCATCCCGATCTCGGTCGGCACCTCGACGGCGCGACCCTTCTTCGGGGCGCGCCAGTCGGAGGCGAGGACGTTGGTTCCGTAGCGATCCTGGGGCACCGGTCAACGCTAGGGGCCGCAGGCCGAACGGCGGAGGCGGCGCGCCGGTGGCTCAGCCCTGGGAGATGCCGTCGCCCTGCGCGCCCTCGCCGGTCGCACCCTCGCCGGCGATCTCGGCGTCGTCCTCCTGGGCGGCGTCCATCTCGAGCTCGGCGCGGCTCTTGGTGTCCTCGGCGTCGGGGTCGAGCGGCTTGGCGAGGGGGTTGTCGTCGGTCGGCTGGAGGTCCTCGGGCAGCTGGTCGTCACCGATGCCGCCGATGGTCTCCGTGTCGGGGGACGCCGTGTCGCCCGAGTGGTCCGCGTCGGCCTCGCTCGTGCCGCTGGTCGCCGTCGGGGTGTCGCCGAACTCGTCCTGGGTCGCGCTCTTCTCGGTCATCCCCCAGTCCTACCGGCGTACGGCGGACCGGGCCAGCCCCCTGTGGGTGGGAGCCGTCAGCACATCCCGGCGTGCAGGTGCGAGCGCAGCGCGGCGCCGAGCTCCTGGGGCGAGGCGACGGGGCGGACGAAGTCGAGCCGGTGCGGGTGCGATCCCGACGCGTCGAGCCAGGTGACGTCGACCCCGCACGGGTCGACCCGCACGAGGCTCGCGGCCAGCATCGAGTGGAGGGGGACGCCGAAGGTGGTCGCCATCGCGGTGCGCAGCTCGAGCTCGTGGGCCTCGTTGGCGTGCTCGACGGTGCGCTGGAGGTAGCCGGGGTTGAGCACGTGGCGGTGGTCGCGGAAGCGGGAGACCTCGACGGCGAGGGTCTCCTCGTCGCTGAGCAACGACACGGTGCTCAGCTCGAGCGCGACGAGCGAGCGGGGGTCGCCGCAGCAGCGGCAGCCGGAGTCGCGCTGCACCAGCGTGCCCTGCATGACGAGGCTGAGCCGCCGGTGCTCCGAGGCGGGGTCGCCGAGGCCGCTGGCGATCTCGACCATGCCGACCGACCCGCCGTGGGCGGCCGCGAGGAGGGCGGACTCGTCGCTCGCGCTGAACACCGGCGCACCGTGCATGTCGCAGGTGACCTCGTAGACCTCGTCCTCGACGGTGTCGTGCGCCTCGCCCACCCAGAGCGTGATCGCTTCGGGGCAGGACAGCACGCTGCGGGCCAGCAGGGCGGCTTCGGCCGGGTTCATCACGCCTCCACGAGGATTAGGTAAGGCAAGCCTAACTCGTGGTGAACGGATCAGACCAGCGGGAGTCGTTTCTGGGACCGGGGCAGGTGCGCGTAGCCGAGGCGTACGGCGCTCACCAGCAGGTCGGGGTCCCACGGCCACTCGCCCTGGGCCAGCGCCTCCGACTCGGGCACGCCGCGCGAGGCGAGGTCGCGGATGGTCTCGGCGATGGTGCCGAGGTCGACGCGCTGGTCCTGGACGAACGCCTTGTCCACGACCTGCCCGTGACCGGGGACCACGACGGTGGAGTCGGTCATCAGGCCGAGGGCCAGGTCGAGCGTCGTCGGCCACTCCAGCGGCCACGAGTCGTCGCCGATGAACGGCGGGTCGGACTCCTCGACGAGGTCGCCGCCGAGCAGCACGTCGGCATCCGGGATGCGGACCACGAGGTCGCCGGCCGTGTGCCCGCGCCCGGGGTGGATCAGCTCGACCGCACGATCGCCCAGGTCGAGCTGGACGGCCGAGGAGAACGTCTCCGTCGGCAGGTGCAGCGTGGTCTCGAGGATCTCCTCGCGGCGCGGGTGGTCGGTGGCCTGCTCGTAGTGGGCGAAGGTGTTGCGGGCCGACTCCTCGACGTGGTCGCGCGCCCACCCGGTGGCGTGGATCGGCATCTCGCCGAACTGCTCGACCATGGTCGCGTTGCCGAAGTGGTGGTCCCAGTGCTCGTGGGTGTTGACCAGCCCGGTGAGCGGGCCCGCGCCCAGGCGTCGTACGTCGTCGGCAACGACGCGCGCCTGGGCCGCCGAGCCGTGCGTGTCGACCATCAGCAGTCCGTCGGAGCCGCCGACGAGGGTGATGTTGACGTGCATCCAGTCGTAGTGCGCCACCCAGACCCGCGGCGCGACCTCGGTGAACCGCGGTGGGGAGTCGGGGGACGGGTCGGTCATGTCCGCGACCCTACGGCGAACGAGTAGGCTTGGCACTCAGGGCGAACGAGTGCCAGCACCACGATCCGAGCAGCGAGGAGGGCTCCATGGTCGACGACCGCAAGCTCGACGTGCTGCGCGCGATCGTGGAGGACTACGTCGCCACCGAGGAGCCGGTCGGCTCCAAGGCGCTGGTCGAGCGCCACGGGCTGGGCGTCTCGCCCGCCACGGTGCGCAACGACATGGCTGCGCTCGAGGACGAGGGCTACATCCACCAGCCGCACACCAGTGCCGGCCGGGTGCCCACCGACAAGGGCTATCGGCTCTTCGTGGACAAGCTCGCCACCCTCAAGCCGATGAGCGTGGCCGAGCGGCGCGCGATCGCCACCCTCCTCGACGGCGCCGTCGACCTCGACGACGTCGTGCAGAAGTCGGTCCGGCTGCTCAGCCAGCTGACCCGGCAGGTCGCGATCGTGCAGTACCCCTCGCTCTCGCGCTCCACCGTCCGCCACATCGAGCTCGTCGCGCTGACCCCGACCCGGGTGATGCTGATCCTGATCCTCAGCACCGGCCGGGTCGAGCAGCGCCTCGTCGAGCTCGACGAGTCGATCGCCGACACCGACCTCGCCGAGCTGCGGGTGGCGGTCAACCAGGCCAGCGTGGGCGTCCAGATCGCCGCCGCGGCCCAGGCGCTCGGCGCGCTGCCCGACGACGTGCGCCCCGAGCAGGCCGGCGTCACCCGGGCCGTGGTCGGGGTGCTCAGCGAGGCGATGTCCGACCACCGCAGCGACGAGCGCGTCGCGGTGAGCGGCGCCGCCAACCTCGCCCGCTACGGCGACTTCGACACCGCCGTCCGGCCGCTCCTGGAGGCGCTCGAGGAGCACGTCGTGCTGCTCAAGCTGCTGGGGGAGTCGGGCGTCGACGCCCTCACCGTCCGCATCGGGCACGAGGGCCCCTATTCCGAGCTCGCGGCCACCAGTGTCGTGGCCACCGGCTACGGCCCGCAGGAGCTCCACCTCGGATCTCTCGGCGTGGTCGGGCCGACCCGCATGGACTACCCCGGATCCATGGCAGCCGTGCGCGCGGTCGCGCGCTACGTCTCCCGGATCCTCGATGAAGGAAACCAGTGACCCAGGACCCCTACGAGATCCTCGGCGTCTCGCGTGACGCCGGCGCCGACGAGATCAAGAAGGCCTACCGCCGCCTCGCCCGGCAGCTCCACCCGGACGTCAACCCCGACCCGGAGACCCAGGAGCGCTTCAAGGACGTCTCGCGCGCCTACGAGGTGCTGAGCGACCCGGGCAAGAAGGCGGCGTACGACCGTGGTGGCGACGCGTTCAGCCAGGGCTTCGGCGGTGCCGGGCAGGGCTTCTCGTTCACCGACATCATGGACGCGTTCTTCGGCGGCGGCGGTGCGGCCGGTGGCCAGACCCGCGGCCCGCGCTCGCGTGCCCGGCGCGGCCAGGACGCCCTGATCCGGCTCGACACGACGCTCGCCGAGGCGGCGTTCGGCGTGACCCGCGACCTCAAGGTCGACACGGCGCTGCGCTGCGAGGCCTGCGAGGGCCAGGGCACCGCGCCCGGGACCTCGCCGACCACGTGCGAGACCTGCCACGGGCAGGGCGAGGTCGCGGTCGTGCAGCGGTCGTTCCTGGGTGAGATCCGCACCCTCCGTCCCTGCGCCGCCTGCCGCGGCTACGGCTCGGTCATCCCCGACCCGTGCCGCGAGTGCTCCGGCGACGGCCGCGTGCGCACGCGTCGCACGCTCACCGTGAAGATCCCGGCCGGCGTCGACCACGGCACCCGCGTCCAGCTGACCGGACAGGGCGAGGTCGGTCCCGGTGGCGGGCCGGCCGGCGACCTCTACGTCGAGATCCACGTCGAGCCGCACGCGACCTTCACCCGCAACGGCAACGACCTCCACACGACGGTCTCGCTGCCGATGACGGCGGCCGCGCTCGGCACCCAGCTCACGCTGCCGCTGCTCGAGGCCGACCTGCCCCAGTCCGACGAGACGCCCGAGGGCGAGCGGCCCACGACGACCTACGACATCGAGGTCCGGGCGGGCACCCAGTCCGGCAGCGAGCAGGTCATCCGCGGCTTCGGCGTGCCGAGCCTGCGCGGTGGACGCGGCGACCTCATCGTGAGCATCTCGGTCGACACCCCCACGCGGCTCGACCCCCGCCAGGAGGAGCTGCTGCGCGAGCTCGCCGCGATCCGCGGCGAGGAGAAGCCGACCGGCCAGGCCGAGGCGCCGCACAAGTCGATGTTCGGCCGGCTGCGCGACGCCTTCCAGGGCTGAGCGGTGTCCCTGCCCGTCCACCTCGTCGAGTCGCTGGCCGGCGTCTCCGTCGGCCAGGTCGTCGAGGTGACCGGCGACGAGGCGCACCACGCGGTGGCCGTACGACGACTCCGCGAGGGCGAGCAGGTCGTGCTGACCGACGGCCTCGGGACCTCGGTCACCGGCGAGGTGGCCGCCACCGGCAAGCGCGTCTTCTCCGTGCAGGTCGCCTCGGTGGAGTCGACCGAGCGGCCGGACCCGGCGTTCACGATCGTCCAGGCGCTGCCGAAGGGGGACCGCGGCGAGCTCGCGGTCGAGGTGCTCACCGAGGTCGGCGTCGACCTGGTCGTGCCGTGGGCCGCGTCACGCTCGGTCGCCGTCTGGAAGGGCGAGCGCGCCGCGAAGTCCCACGCCAGGTGGCAGGCCACCGCCCGCGAGGCCGCCAAGCAGTCGCGACGCTCGTGGCTGCCCACGGTGACCCCGCTCGCGACCACCGTCTCCCTGGCCGAGGTCGTGCGCGAGGCCGACCTCGCGGTCGTGCTCCACGAGGACGCGACCGCCCCTCTCAGCGCGGTCGACGTACCCGCGTCCGGGCGGATCGTCGTGGTCGTCGGTCCCGAGGGCGGCATCGCCCCCGAAGAGCTCAAGGCGCTCGAGGCCGCCGGTGCGGTCACGGTGCGCCTCGGCGACGAGGTGCTCCGGACGTCCACGGCCGGCGTCGTCGCGGTCGCCGCGCTCCTCGCGCGCACGCCGCGCTGGTCCTAGTCGATCACCGTGATCCGGCGGGTGTCGGAGTCGACCGTCCCGTCGCTGTGCTCGACCGTGGAGACGACGGCGTACTGGCCCGCGGGCACGTCGGTGAGGTCGAAGGTGGCGGTGAACTCGAGCATGCCGTCGTTGCCCGCTCGCAGCCGGTCCACCTCCTGCGCGACGACGAAGGTGCCCTCCCAGCGCTGGATGCGGGTCGTGACTACGCGACTCTCGCTGAGGGCTCGTCCGCGCACGGTCAGCTGCCCGTCGCCGACCACCTGTTCCTCGACGGGGTCGGAGATCGAGACCGGCGCGAGCACGTCGGCGTCGGGGGAGCCGGTCAGCGGAGTGGTCGTCGTGACCCCGAGGATCGTGTCGGTCACCGCGCCCGCGACCTGGACGTCGACCGGCACCCTGCCCTGTCCCTCGAGCGCTTGCGCAGTCCTCACCAGCTGCTCCATCGCGAGCTGTGCGTCCTGCTCGCTCATGCCCGCAGGTCGCTCGACCGGTGCACCCTCGAGGGTGACCGTGATGCCGTCGGGCCCGGTCGACCAGGCGCGGAAGACGGTGGTCGACGGCCACAGCGACCGGTAGTCCGGATCGAGCGCGTCGCCGCGGAGCGCCGCCACCATGGCGGAGGTGACCCGGCTGTCGGGGTCGGCGGCTCGGAACTCGCGGTAGAGCCGCGGCCCCGCGGCGGTGTCGCCCACGAAGTAGACGGCGACCGGGCTGCTCGTGCCCCCGTCGGGAACGGTGGACCCCGAGGTGGGAGGGGCGGCGAGGTCAGGTCCCGTCGACTGCGGCGCACCGCCCGTCGTCAGCGCGAAGGCGGTCGCGATGGAAGCGGCGAGCAGGCCGGCGCCGCCGGCGGCCCACCAGCCCCGGTGCGTACGACGGCCACCCGACGTGGACGCGGTGGCGGCGCGGATCGCGTCGAGCCGGTCACGCGGCTCGATGTCGTCGGCGGCCTCGTGGAGCAGGTCCCGGACGGTCTGGTCGTTCATGACGGGTCCTCCCACCAGTCACCGAGGAGGTCGCGCAGGGCGGCGCTGCCTCGGGAAGCGTGTGCCTTGACGGCGCCGCGCGAGACGCCGAGCGCGTCGGCGATCTGTGCCTCGGACCAGTCCAGGTAGTAGCGGAGCACGAGCACCTCGCGCTGCCGCTCGGACAGCTGCCGCAGGGCGTCGCGGACGGCGTCGCTGCGGGCGCCGCTGGCAGACGGGCCCTCGACGACGAGGTCCGCGGCGCGGGTCGATCGCGTGTGCCGCTCCACGACCCCCCGGTGCCGGAGCGCCGAGCGGGACCGGTTGACGACGGCCTGCCTGAGGTAGGCGAGTGCCTTGTCGGGGTCGCGCAGCCGCGACCACCTGCCGTGCATCGCGACGAACGCGTCCTGCACGAGGTCCTCGGCCGCGGCCTGGTCGTGCACGAGCAGGGCGGAGAGCCGGACGAGCTGGCGCCAGTGGGCGGCGTACAGCTGCTCGACGGCCTCGTCCGCGTCGGCGCCGACGAGGCTGAGGTGCTCGGGCACCGGCGGCCTCCCTCGGCGGGGTCTGGTCTGGACGGTCACACACGATGACGCGCGAGGGTGCGACCCGGTTGACGGCTGGTGACGGATCAGCTCACGGTGATCGTCTTCGTGTCGACCGCCGGGCCGGGACCCTCGGTGCCGCCCGTGGGGTCGTCGGTCTCGCACCGCAGGGTCACCTCGCCGGTGATGCCCGCCAGCGAGAGCTCGCCCTCGAACGGGAACAGCCGGTCGCCCATCCAGGCCTCCGCCTGGTAGCCGCCACCGACGAGCTCCTCCTGGCCGCGGAGGATCCAGCACGGTCCGGACGCCTCGAAGGAGTTGGCCACGCCCGTGACCCGGAGCGAGCTCCCGCTGACGGTCGCGCCCTCGGCGGGCGAGGTGATGCTGACCAGGTTGAGCGTCCTCAGCGCGCTCGCTTCGGTGAGCTCGGTCTCGGTCGAGATCCCGAAGAGCGACGGCTCGGTCTCGCTGCGCTCGATCACGACCGGGATCCGCTCCTGGTGGACGCCCTGGAGCGTGTAGACGAGCTGCTGGAGCGCGAGCTTCGCGACCCGCCTCGACATGCCGTCGGGTCGCTCGGTGAACGCGTCGGTCGGGATGTCGACCAGCAGCACGCCGTCGGTCGCCTGCACCGACGCCACCTCGAGCTGCGGCCACAGGGTGCGGTAGTCCGGGTCGTCCGGCGTGCCGTTGCCCGCGACCAGTCGTGCTGCCTCGAGCAGCGGGTCGCCCTCGACCCGGTGGAACTCCCGGAAGAGGCGCGGCTTCCCGTCGGGTCCGTCGCCGGCGTAGTAGACGGGTACGGCCGTGCCCTCCGCCTGCGTCGGGGTCTCGGTCGGCTCGTCGGTCGGCGACGTACCACCCGTCGGCGTCGGCTCCGCGGTGCTGCTCGGCTGCTCGGTGGTCTCGTCGGAGACCGGCCGCTGCCCGTCGCCTGTGCACGCAGCCAGCGCGAGGGTGCCGGCGAGGACCACGGCGGTGGCGCCCGCCCAGCGTCGTACCGGGGAAGGGAGGTTCATGGCGGTCACGCTAGTCGGACGCGCGGGCGGTGCTTCCGGTTACACGCCGCCGCGGTGAGCCCTAGGCTGGCGTGATGAGTGACACGTCGGACTCCTGCATCTTCTGCACCATCGTCGCCGGGGAGATCCCGGCCGACGAGCTCGGGCGCAACGACCGCGCGATCGCCATCAAGGACCTGAACCCCCAGGCGCCGTTCCACGCCCTCGTGATCCCGGTCGACCACCACGAGAACGCGGCAGCCTCCGCGGCGGCGGACCCCGCGACCGTCGGCCACCTGGTGAGCCTGGCCGACGAGGTCGCCAGGGCCTCGGGCAACCCCGACTACCGGTTGATCGCCAACACGGGCGCGGGTGCCGGGCAGACCGTGTTCCACACCCACCTCCACGTGCTCGCCGGCACGTCGGGCATGACCGAGCGCCTCGTCTGATGGACCGTCGCCCGGCGCTGGCCGCGCTGCTGACCGCGGGCCTCCTCGCGCTCGCGGCCTGCGGAGGCGGCAGCGGCCCGGGCGCGGATCGCAGCGCCACCCAGCCGGCCAGGGCAGCGACGGCGGACCGGGCGGCCGGGGCGGCGGAGGTCGCCGAGGAGCCGGCGGACGGCCACGGCCACTACGCCGAGCCCGCGCGGTCGAGGCCGCTGCGCGAGGGCGAGACACGGACGACGATCGCGATGCCGGGCGCCTACACGCCGTCCGCGCCCTACGGCACGGGCACCGACGACTACCGCTGCTTCCTGCTCGACCCCGGGCTGGAGAAGGACTCGTGGCTCACCGGCACGCAGGTCCTGCCCGGCAACCCCGACGTCGTGCACCACGTGATCCTCTTCCAGGTCCCGCCCGAGCAGGTCGCGGCCGCCGAGGCCAAGGACGCCGCCGAGGACGACGAGGGCTGGACCTGCTTCGGCGGCACCGGCCTCGAGCAGTTCCAGGACGTCGACGACGCCGCCTGGCTCGGCGCCTGGGCACCCGGAGGCAGGGAGTCCGTGGTCAAGCCCGGCTTCGGCGTGCGGCTCCGCGCGGGCAGCCGGATCGTGATGCAGGTCCACTACAACCTGCTCGCCGGCCAGTCGCCCGACACCTCGGCCGCCCAGCTGCGGCTGGCGCCCGGCAGGCGCGACTACCAGGCACTCACGACGATGCTGCTGCCCGCGCCGGTCGAGCTGCCGTGCCGCGCGAAGCACGCCGACGGCCCGCTGTGCGACCGCGCCGCCGCCCTCGCCGACGTCAAGGAGCGGTTCGGCGCCGAGGGCAACACCGCCGACGTCCTCTACTTCCTGTGCGGCGGCGAGCCGAAGCCCGGCAACACCCAGTCGTGCACCCGCACCCTCGCCGAGCCGATGACCATCCACGGCGTCGCCGGCCACATGCACCTGCTCGGGCGGTCGATCAGGATCGAGGTCGATCCCGGGACCCCGCAGGCGCGGACCGTCCTCGACATCCCGCTCTGGGACTTCGACGACCAGGGCAGCCGGTCGATCGACCCGGTCCACCTCGACGCCTTCGAGCAGGTCAAGGTCACCTGCACCCACGTCCAGTGGCTGCGCGACAGGCTGCCGTCCTTCGAGGGCCAGCCCGACCGCTACGTCGTGTGGGGCGAGGGCACCACCGACGAGATGTGCCTCGGGATGCTCCAGGTCACCCGCCCGTAGGCGTCACCGGCAAACGGGGTGGGACGTACGCCGCGCGCTCGGTAGCATGGAGGGGCTCTGCCACCGACCCGGAAGGCCGCCCGTCACGGGCATCCATGACTGAGACGAACACCCCGCAGGAGAAGCCGACCCACACGGTCGTCGTCCCCAACAGCATCGACATGGTCTCGGTCCTGGGTCCGGGCGATGCGCACCTCCGGATCATCGAGCGGGCCTTCAAGGCCGACGTGCACGTCCGCGGCAACCGCATCACGCTGGCCGGCGACTCCGCCGAGGTCGCGATGGCCGAGCGGCTCCTCGACGAGATCGTGACGATCGTGCGCACCGGACAGGGCGTCACCGACGAGACGGTCGAGCGCATCGTGCAGATGCTGCAGACCGAGACCCAGGAGCGCCCGGCCGACGTGCTGAGCCTCAACATCCTGTCCAACCGCGGCCGCACGATCCGTCCGAAGACGCTCAACCAGAAGCGCTACGTCGAGTCGATCGACACCTCCACGATCACGTTCGGCATCGGCCCCGCCGGCACCGGCAAGACCTACCTGGCGATGGCCAAGGCCGTGCAGGCCCTGCAGGCCAAGGAGGTCAACCGGATCATCCTGAGCCGCCCGGCCGTCGAGGCGGGGGAGCGGCTCGGCTTCCTGCCCGGCACGCTCAGCGAGAAGATCGACCCCTACCTGCGCCCGCTCTACGACGCGCTGCACGACATGGTCGACCCCGACACGATCCCGAAGCTGCTCGCCGCCGGGACCATCGAGGTCGCGCCGCTGGCGTTCCTGCGCGGTCGCTCGCTCAACGACTCCTTCATCATCCTCGACGAGGCGCAGAACACGACGCCGGAGCAGATGAAGATGTTCCTCACCCGCCTCGGCTTCGGCTCGCGCATCGTCGTGACCGGCGACACCAGCCAGGTCGACCTGCCCTCGGGCACGCAGTCCGGGCTCCGGGTGGTCGAGGGGATCCTCGACGGGGTCGACGACATCACCTTCTGCCGGCTCACCGGCACCGACGTCGTACGCCACCGGCTCGTGGGTCGCATCGTGGAGGCCTACGAGGTCCACGACGCCGAGCGGGAGGCCAGCCGGCCGAAGACCACGCCGGGCACGACCGGCCGCGGGCCGTCGAGGAGCCCGCGATGAGCATCGAGGTCCTCAACGAGTCGGGCCAGGACCTCGACGTGCGTCGCCTCTCCCGGCTGGCGCGCTTCGTGATGGACGAGATGCGCGTCCACCCCCTGGCCGAGCTGTGCGTGAAGGCGGTCGACGAGGACACCATCGCCTCGCTCAACGAGCAGTGGATGGAGAAGGAGGGCCCGACCGACGTGCTCGCCTTCCCGATGGACGAGCTGCGTCCGGGCAAGGTCAACGAGGAGCCCGAGGAGGGCGTCCTGGGCGACCTCGTCCTCGCGCCGACCGTCGCCGAGCGGCAGGGCGAGGAGGCCGGCCACGGTCGCGAGGCCGAGATCGACCTGCTCACCGTCCACGGCATCCTGCACCTCCTCGGCTACGACCACGCCGAGCCCGAGGAGCACGCGGTGATGTTCGGGCTGCAGGGCGAGCTGCTGGAGAAGTGGCGCGCGACGCCTGAGACCGTCTGATGTCCGCCGACATCTGGCAGCTCGGCTCCGCCGCGCTGCTGGTCTGGCTCGCGGGCCTGTTCTCGGCCGCCGACGCCGCGCTCAGCAGCTTCTCCCGCGCCCGCGCCGAGGAGCTCAGGTCCGAGGGACGTGCCGGCGCCGCACGCCTGGTGATGATCCTCGACGACCCCGCGCGCTACCTCAACACCGCGCTCCTGCTCCGCCTCCTGTGCGAGATCAGTGCGATCGTCCTGGTCAGCACGTGGGCCCGCGACGCCTACCACGACTCGCTCGTGCCGAGCGTGCTGACGACCATCGGCGTGATGCTCGTCGTGTCGTTCGTCGTCATCGGGGTCGCTCCCCGCACGCTCGGGCGCCAGCACGACGTGAAGGTGGCGCTGATCTCGGCCGGCCCGCTGTCGCTCGTCACCACGATCCTCGGCCCGATCCCCGCTCTGCTGATCCTGCTCGGCAACGCGATCACGCCCGGCAAGGGCTTCAGCGAGGGACCGTTCTCGACCGAGACCGAGCTCCGCGAGCTCGTCGACCTCGCCGAGGCGTCCGCCGTCATCGAGTCCGGCGAGCGCAGGATGATCCACTCCGTCTTCGAGCTCGGCGACACGATCACCCGCGAGGTGATGGTCCCGCGCCCCGACATGGTCTACATCGAGCGCCACAAGAACCTGCGCCAGACGCTCTCGCTGTTCCTGCGCAGCGGCTACTCCCGCATCCCGGTCGTCGACGACAACCTCGACGACATCGTCGGCATGGCCTACCTCAAGGACCTCGTGCGTCGTGACTTCGAGGCACCCGACGTCGAGTTCACCCAGCGCGTCGACGAGGTGATGCGCCCGGTCCACTACGTGCCGGACTCCAAGCCCGTCGACGCCCTCCTCACCGAGCTCCAGGCGCGCCGCCAGCACATCGCGGTCGTCGTCGACGAGTACGGCGGCACGGCCGGGCTGATCACCATCGAGGACGTCCTCGAGGAGATCGTCGGCGAGATCACCGACGAGTACGACGCCGAGGAGGTCGAGGTCGAGCACGTCGAGGGCGGCGCGATCCGGGTCTCCTCGCGCTACCCGGTCGACGACCTCGACGAGCTCGTCGGCTTCCGCGTCGAGGACGACGACGTCGACAGCGTCGGCGGCCTCATGGCCAAGCACCTGGGCAAGGTCCCGATCCCCGGATCCGTCGTGGAGTGCCACGGTCTCCGCCTCGAGGCCGAGCGCGCCACGGGTCGGCGCAACAAGATCGAGACGGTGCTCGTGACGGTGCTGTCCGACGAGGTCGACGACGACGTGGACGCCTCGGTCACCGCCTCCGGCCGGTGACGAACGGCGTACCTCCCGCGGACGGGTGGCGATGTCTACACTCTCGCCATGACCGACCTGTCAGCAGATCTCGACGCCGAGGACGCGAAGCTGGTGACCCTGGCCCGCGCGACCCGCACCCGTGCCCGCGCCCGTGAGGGAGCCGCCGTCCGCGACCTCGACGGACGGACGTACGCCGCTGCCAGCATCCGCCTGCCCAACCTGCGCCTGTCGGGGCTGGAGGTCTGCGTGGCGATGGCCATCTCGTCCGGCTCGACCGGGCTCGAGGCGGCCGTCGTGCTGACCGACGGCGACTTCGTCGACGTCAAGGCGACGAGCGACTTCGCCGGCCCGGATGTGCCGGTCCTCATCGGTGACGCCGACGGCGCCATCCACACGAGGCAGACGACCCGCGCCGTCTGACACCCGGGTGGTTGTGCAGGGCAACCAAATGTGACCTACGAGATAGTCCCTCGCGCCTGACGGCCGACCTCGCTAGCGTGCTGATGTGCGTACACCTGTGGGTTGGGAGGAGCACGCCGCTGGGGTGGCGAGGCTCGAGGGTTCCTATGCGGCGTTGCCCGAGGGCGCGCCGGTCCGGTTGGCCAAGAGGACCAGCAACCTCTTCCGGGGTCGCGCCGAGCTCGGCGCCGGCCTCGACGTCTCCGGCCTGACGGGCGTCATCGAGGTCGACGGCGACGTCGCTGAGGTGCAGGGCATGTGCACCTACGAGGACCTCGTCGAGGTCACCCTCGCCCACGGCCGCATCCCGCTTGTCGTGCCGCAGCTCAGGACCATCACCCTCGGTGGCGCGGTCACCGGTCTCGGCATCGAGTCGACGAGCTTCCGCAACGGCCTGCCGCACGAGTCGGTCCTCGAGATGGACGTGATGACCGGGTCCGGCGAGATCGTCACGACCAAGCCCGGCGACGACCTCTTCGACGCCTTCCCCAACTCCTACGGGTCGCTCGGCTACGCCACCCGGCTGCGGATCGAGCTCGAGCCCGTCCCGGCGTACGCCGCCCTCCGGCACGTCCGCTTCGACGACGCCGGCGCACTCGCGCAGGCCGTGACCCGCATCGTGGCCGAGGGGGAGTGGGACGGCGAGCGCGTCGACGGCCTCGACGGCGTCGCCTTCTCGCCCGACGAGCTCTACCTCACGCTCGCCCGCTGGACCGACGAGCCCGGCCCCACCAGCGACTACACCGGCCAGCAGGTGTTCTACCGCTCGCTCCAGCACCGGGCGACCGACCGGCTCACCGTCCACGACTACATCTGGCGGTGGGACACCGACTGGTTCTGGTGCTCGCGGGCGTTCGGCGCCCAGCACCCGCTCGTGCGCCGGGTGTGGCCGCGTCGGCTCCGGCGCTCCGACGTCTACTGGAAGCTCGTCGCCCTCGACCGGCGCTTCAGCATCGGCGACCGGCTCGACCGACGAGCCGGGCGCCCGCAGGGCGAGCGCGTGGTCCAGGACGTCGAGGTGCCCGTCGACCGGCTGGCGGAGTTCCTCGGGTGGTTCGACCGCGAGGTCGGCATGCGCCCGGTGTGGCTGTGCCCGCTCCAGGTGCGCCGCGAGGGCGGCGAGCGCCCGTGGCCGGGCTACCCGCTGACCGCGGGCGAGACCTACGTCAACGTCGGCTTCTGGGGCGTCGTCAACGTCGGCCCCGACGCACCGACGTCCCCGCGCAACCGCGCGATCGAGGCCGAGGTCACCGACCTCGGCGGGCACAAGAGCCTCTACTCCGAGGCGTTCTACTCGCGCGAGGAGTTCGACCGCCTCTACGACGGGGCCAACCTGGCCCGCGTGAAGGCGCAGCACGACCCGGACGACCGACTGACAGATCTCTACGACAAGGTGGTGGGACGACGATGAGCCTGGGCTCGACAGCATCCGCGCGGATGTCCATCGGCGAGGCGATGGACCGGCTGGTGAGGGGCGGGCTGCCTGTCCGCTTCACGGCCTACGACGGCAGCAGCGCCGGTCCGCCCGACGCGGAGATCGGCCTCCACCTCAAGACCGAGCGCGGACTGGCCTACCTGATGACGGCTCCGGGCGACCTCGGCATGGCCCGGGCCTACGTCAGCGGCGACCTCGACCTCACGGGTGTGCACCCGGCCGACCCCTACGACGCGATGGTCCTGCTCAAGGACCACACGAAGTTCCGGATGCCGACGCCGTCGGAGGGCATCGCGATCGCGCGCGGCCTCGGCCTGTCGCACCTGCGCCCGCCGGCCCCGCCGCCGCAGGAGCACCTGCCGCGCTGGCGCCGCGCCGTCGAGGGCCTGCGCCACTCGATGTCGCGCGACGCCGAGGTGATCTCGCACCACTACGACGTGTCCAACCGCTTCTACGAGATGGTGCTCGGCCCGTCGATGGCCTACACGTGCGCGCTCTACGAGACGCCGGACGCCACCCTCGAGGAGGCGCAGTTCGCCAAGTTCGACCTCGTCGCCCGCAAGCTCGACCTCAAGCCCGGCCAGACGCTGCTCGACGTGGGCTGCGGCTGGGGCTCGATGGTCCGCCACGCCGCGCGCGAGTACGGCGTGAAGGCGCTCGGCGTGACCCTGTCGCTCGAGCAGGCCGAGTGGGCCAAGGGCGCGATCGACCGCGAAGGCCTCGGCGACCTGGCCGAGGTGCGGCACATGGACTACCGCGACGTGCTGGAGGGCGACTTCGACGCGATCAGCTCGATCGGGCTCCTCGAGCACATCGGCGTGCGCAACTACGCGTCGTACTTCTCGCACCTGCGCGGCCGGCTCAAGCCCGGCGGCCGGCTGCTCAACCACTGCATCACCCGCGCCCACAACAAGCACCAAGAGACCGGTGCGTTCATCGACCGCTACGTCTTCCCCGACGGCGAGCTGATCGGCTCCGGCACGATCATCTCCGCCGCGCAGGACCAGGGCCTCGAGGTGCAGCACAGCGAGAACCTGCGCCTCCACTACGCCGCCACGCTCCGCGACTGGAACAAGAACCTGGTCGACAACTGGGACGAGTGCGTGAAGGAGGTCGGCGAGGGCACCGCACGCGTGTGGGGCCTCTACATCGCCGGCTCGCGCGTCGGCTTCGAGCGCGACGAGATCGAGCTGCACCAGGTCCTCGCGACCCGCAACGACGACCACGGGGTGTCGGGCTTCCCGATGCGTCCCGACTGGAAGGCCTGATCGCCGGCCGCGCCCGCCCGCACCCGCGGGCGGGCACGGCCGATAGCGTGGCCCCGTGAGCACCCGCGCAGCGCAGTTCCAGGCGACCGTACGGCGCCGCGAACCGCTGTCGGACCACCTCGTCCGGCTCGTCCTCGACGGCCTCGACGACTTCACCTCGACCGGGATCGCCGACGAGTGGGTCGGACTGGTCGTGCCCGGCCAGTTCCAGAGCCGCTACTACACCGTCCGGTCCTTCGCCGACGGCGTGCTGACCCTCGACGTGGTCGTGCACGACGTCGGGCTGGTCACCGAGTGGGCGATGCGCGACTGCGTCGGCGACACCGTCACGATCACCGAGCCGAAGGCCTCGTTCCTGCCGCCCGCAGGAGCGACGTGGCTGCTGCTCGTCGGCGACCTCACCGCGATGCCGGCGATGGCCCGCATCGTGGAGGAGCACCCGCAGCTGACGACGTACGTCATGGCGGAGGTGCCCGACCAGCACGAGCTGGCCCGGGCCGGCTACCTCCCCGACACGGCCGAGGTCACCTGGCTCGAGCCGCCCGCTCCGGGGCAGAGCGCGCTCGCGCAGGTCGTCGAGGGCATCGACTGGCCCGCGGGCGAGGGCTACTTCTGGATGGCGGGGGAGTCGGCGCAGATGCGGGCCATCCGCAAGCACCTGATGCGAGAGGTCGGCCTGCCGACCACCCACTACGACGTGATGGGCTACTGGCGTGCCACCGCCGCCCGGCAGCCGCGCGCCGTCGACCCCGGCCCCATCTGGCGCGCCGGCAAGGCGGCAGGCAAGAGTGACGAGCAGATCTGGGCGGAGTACGACGCAGCACGGGAGGCCAACGATGTCTGACGACCACGAGGACCACGACGACCACGACCACGACCTCGATCACGAGGACGAGGACGACGGGCCCGACGGCGACTTCGACGTGTCCGGCGTCGCCCCGGCGGGTGCGTTCTACCAGGCGCCCGAGGGCTTCCGGAGCGGCTTCGCGTCGTTCGTGGGTCGTCCGAACGCCGGGAAGTCGACCCTGACCAACGCGCTCGTCGGCCAGAAGATCGTCATCACCTCCTCCAAGCCGCAGACCACCCGCAACGTGGTGCGCGGCATCGTGCACCGCACCGACGCCCAGCTGATCCTCGTCGACACCCCGGGTCTGCACCGGCCGCGCACGCTGCTCGGCGAGCGCCTCAACGACCTCGTCCGCACGACGTGGGCCGAGGTCGACGTGGTGGCGGTCTGCTTCCCGGCCAACGAGAAGATCGGGCCGGGCGACCGGTTCCTGGTCACCGAGCTCGCCAAGGTCCGCCGCACCGTGAGGATCGCGGTCGCCACCAAGACCGACCTCGTCACCCCCGAGCAGCTCGGCCAGCACCTGCTCGACATCCAGGCGCTGGGCGCGGAGACCTCCACCGAGTGGGCCGAGATCGTCCCCGTCTCCGCGGTGGCGGGCGACCAGGTCGACCTCCTCGCCGACCTCCTCGTCGGCCTCATGCCCGAGGGCCCGCCGCTCTACCCCGACGGCGACCTCACCGACGCGCCCGAGGAGGCGCTCGCCGCCGACCTCATCCGCGAGGCCGCCCTCGAGGGCGTGCGCGACGAGCTGCCGCACTCGATCGCGGTCGTGGTCGAGGAGATGGGCCTGCGCGAGGGCCGTCCCGACGACAAGCCGCTCCTCGACATCATCGCCAACCTCTACGTCGAGCGCGACTCGCAGAAGGGCATCATGATCGGCCACAAGGGCGCGCGGCTCCGGTCGGTCGGCACCGCCGCCCGCAAGCAGATCGAGGCGCTCCTGGGCACGCCGGTCTACCTCGACCTCCAGGTCAAGATCGCCAAGGACTGGCAGCGCGACCCGCGCCAGCTCCGCAAGCTGGGCTTCTGAGCAGGCTCGCCCCTTCGAGGGGGTGACGACCGGCCCGTCGTGTGGTCGCATGTGCCATGCGCATCCGGTCCCCCCGCTCACTCGTCGCCGCTGCGACGCTGTCCCTCGGTGCCGCGCTCCTCGCGGCCCCGCTCGCCCCGTCGACGGCGGCAGGTGCGCCGGCCGCATCTGCGCCGAGCGCCTTCCGCGCGGCGCCGATCGAGTGGGGCCGGTGCCAGGACGCGTTCCTGCGCCAGTCCGGCGGGAAGTGCGGCATGCTCACCGTCCCGCTCGACCACGCGGTGCCGGACGGGCCCACGATCCAGCTGGCCGTCTCGCGGGTCGCGCACAAGGGATCGACGTACCGCGGCGTCATGTTCACCAACCCCGGCGGCCCGGGCGGCAGCGGCCGGGCGCTGGCCGCCTACGGCCAGTTCGTGCCCGGCAAGGTCGGTCGCAGCTACGACTGGATCGGCCTGGACCCGCGCGGCGTGGGGGAGAGCAGGCCCGCACTGTCGTGCGACCCGCGGATCACCCGGATCGGCACGCGTCCGTCGTACTACCCGACGACCGACGCGATCCTGCAGGCCTGGCTGACCAGGAGCGAGGAGTACGCCGCCGACTGCGGCACGTCGGCCGCGGCCGCGCTGCTGCCGCACATGCGCACGACCGACACCGTTGCCGACTTCGAGGTGCTGCGCGAGGCGCTCGGCGCGGAGCAGGCGAGCTTCTACGGGTTCTCCTACGGCACCTACATCGCGCAGGTCTACGCGACCCTCCACCCCGACCGGATCGACAAGCTCGTGCTCGACGGCGTGCTCGACCCCCGGGGCGTCTGGTTCGACGCGCAGCAGTCGCAGAACAAGGCCTTCGAGAAGGCGATGGGGCAGTTCTGGAAGTGGGCCGCACAAGCCCACGGGACCTACCGCCTCGGACGCACCGGGGCGCAGGTCGAGAAGACCTACTACCGCGTGCTCGAGAAGCTGACGAGGAAGCCGGTCGACGGCGTCAGCGGTCCCGAGGTCTCCGACCTCACGCTCTCGGCCGGCTACGGGCGCTACGCCTGGCCCGAGGTCGCATCCATGCTGTCGGAGGTCGTGACGAAGGGGACCGCCCGCAAGCTGCGCAAGGCCTACGTCTCGAGCTACCCCACGACCCGTGGCGGCGACAACGACTACGCCGCCTACCTCGCGACCGTCTGCACCGACGCCCCGTGGCCGACCGACCTCGACCAGCTGCTGGCCGACTACACCCGCCAGGACCGCACCCGGCACTTCATGGCGTGGCCCAACGCCTGGTTCAACGGACCGTGCCGGACCTGGCCGGCCGCGCCCGGCACGCCGGTCGAGATCGCGACCTCGGACCAGGAGGCGCTGCTGGTCAACGAGACCTTCGACGGCGCGACGCCGTTCGCAGGAGCCCTGGAGGTACGCCGCCGGTTCGGTGGTGCGTCCCTGATCGAGGGCGTCGGGGGCACCACCCACGCCGCCAGCCTCAGCGGCATCGGCTGCGTCGACAACAAGATCGCCGCCTACCTCGCGACCGGGAAGCTGCCGAAGCGTCGCTCGGGTGACCGTGCCGACGTGAAGTGCCCCGCGATCCCGGCCCCGAAGCCCGGGTGAGCAGGCGCGACGTCGGGCAGGACGTCAGGCGGGCACCCAGCAGATGCCGTAGCGCTGGCCGGCGTCCCACTGCTCCTGCGTCGGGCTCTCCTGCGACCAGGTGAAGTCCAACGGGTCGGCGGCGTCCGCGCGGGCCACGTCGAGGCACGTCGACTCCATCCGGTCGGCGATCGCCGCCTCCTCCGGCAGGTCCTTGCCCGGGATGTCGACGGTCGTGGTCGCGCGCCACGAGTGCTGCGAGCCGCAGGTCACCCGCCGGAACGCCTTCGTCCCCGGAGCCGCGGTCGCGCACATGGTGATGGCGGGGGCCTCGCCCCAGCCCTTCGTCTGCTTCGGGAGCCGCATCAGCTGGCGCGGCGCCGCGACGACGACCACGTCGCAGCGGAACCAGTCGGCGCCCGCCTCGGCCTTCGCCACGCTCGGCGTGAACCAGACGGCCTGCGCCATGCTCAGCCGCAGCTGGAGCGGCGTACGAGCGAGGTGGCGGGGCAGTCGCGACGTGCAGGCCCGACGGGCCTGGCGCTGGGCGGCGCGGGAGTCGGGCCGGCGCACATGACCGGCCTTGGTGGTCAGGTCGAGCCGACCGACGAAGTAGGTCTGCGCGGTGTGGGCGCGCCCGCACCGCACCGGCTTGCTGCGGCCGATGACCGCGATGGCCTGGCGGAACGACAGGTCGTGGCACTCCCCGACCTTCGGGGTGGGACCCGGGTCGGGCGGCACGGTCTCGGTGGGCGTCGGCGTCGTCGACGGCGGTGCGTCCGGCTCGGACGGCGAGCCGGTGCACGCGGTGAGCATGAGCAGCAGCGCGGCGACGACGGCGACGACCCTGGACACGGGGGTCATCCCATCACCCGTCCATCACCAGTGCTGCCAGCGTCCCCCCGAGGTCGTACGCCGACTCCCGGTCCGACGGGCCCACCTCGCCCATCACCTCGAGGACCGGGGCCGCCTGGCGCCAGGGCAGCGCCCCGACGATCGACTGCACCGAGCGCACGGCGCCGGTCGTGTCGTAGCGGCCGTGGACGTAGAGGCCGAACGGCTTGCGACCGCCCTGCGCGGCGGCTGCGGATCCGTCGTCGGTGAGGGCACCGCCCGCGGTCAGGAAGATGGTGTCGAAGAAGTGCTTGAGCGCGCCGCTCATGTAGCCGAAGTTCGCCGGGGTGCCGAGCACGAGGCCGTCGGCGGCGAGCACGTCGTCGGCGCTCGCCTCGAGCGCGGGGCGGACCACGACCTCCACGCCCTCGACGGCGTCGTCGGAGGCGCCGGCCACGACGGCATCGGTCAGGGCAGCGACCGACGGCGTGGGGGAGTGGTGCACCACCAACAAACTGGGCATGACGAGAGCCTACGAGGCGCGTAGCGTGGCCGGTCGTGACGTTCGAGGTGGCAGGCGATGCCTACGACAGGTTCATGGGTCGCTACTCCCAGCCGCTGGCGGCGACCTTCGTCGACTGGCTGGGCGTGGATCCCGGCACGCGGGCCGTCGACGTCGGCTGCGGACCGGGCGCCCTCACGGGCGTGCTGGTCGACCGGCTCGGGGCGGAGCGCGTCGCGGCGGCGGACCCGACCGCACCGTTCGTGCAGGTCTGCCGGGAGCGCCATCCCGGTGTCGACGTGCGCCAGGCGCCGGCCGAGGACCTGCCGTTCGGCGACGACACCTTCGACCTCGCGGCAGCCGGCCTGGTGGTGCACTTCATGACGGACGCGGTCGCGGGCCTCACCGAGATGGCCCGGGTGACCCGACCGGGTGGCTGGGTCGCCGCGACGGTGTGGGACCTGCACGGTCGGCGGGCGCCGATGGAGCCGGTGTGGCGCGGGCTCGAGGTCGTCGACCCCCACCGACCCGACGAGGGCGCCTCCGCGGGGGCTCGCCGCGGTGCGACCGACGAGCTGATGGCACGCGCCGGGCTCCGGGACGTCGAGAGCACCGAGCTGTCGGTCACGGTCACCCACCCCACCTTCGAGGAGTGGTGGGATCCCTACCTCCACGGTGTCGGCCCGGTGGGCGACGCGGTGGCCGCGCTCGACGACGAGCAGCGCCGACGGATGGAGTCGATGCTGCGCGACGACCTCGGCGACGGGCCCTTCGAGCTCACCGCCGTCGCCTTCGCCGCGCGCGGTCGGGTCTGAGCCCGTCTCACTTCGCGGCGGCGCCGGGACGCCGCGCGGGACCGAGGGTTACTGTGGTCCCGTCATGATGCGCAGCAGCCTCCTCCTTCGCTGCCGCAGCGAGGCCTAGGAAACCCGGCCCCCTCGTTGCGGAGTGTGGCGCGCGCCGGTCGCCCGACACCGTACGACCCGACGAGGACACCATGACCAACCTGAGCAACACCGCCAACCAGCAGGCGACGAGCCCCATGCCGTTCGGCCGCTACACGCCGTTCGTGCCCGTCGACGTGCCCGACCGCACGTGGCCGACGAAGAAGGTGGAGAAGGCGCCGCGCTGGCTCTCCACCGACCTGCGTGACGGCAACCAGGCGCTGATCGACCCGATGACCCCCGCCCGCAAGCTCACCATGTTCGAGCTGCTGGTGAAGATGGGCTACAAGGAGATCGAGGTCGGCTTCCCCAGCGCGAGCCAGACCGACTTCGACTTCGTGCGCAAGCTCATCGAGGAGGACCGGATCCCCGACGACGTGCAGATCTCGGTGCTGACGCAGGCCCGCGAGGACCTGATCGAGCGCACCGTCGACTCGTTGGTCGGCGCCCCGCGTGCCACCGTCCACCTCTACAACGCGACCGCGCCGATGTTCCAGCGGGTCGTCTTCGGCGTGACGCCCGACGAGTGCCGCAACATCGCGGTCCGCGGCACCGAGATGGTCATGAAGTACGCCGAGGAGCGCCTCGGCGCCATCGTGGGCACCGAGGACTTCGGCTACCAGTACAGCCCGGAGATCTTCACCCAGTCCGACACCGACTTCGCGCTGAGCGTGTGCGAGGCCGTCTCCGACGTGTGGCAGCCCGAGGCCGGCCGCGAGATCATCCTCAACCTGCCCGCGACCGTCGAGATGTCGACGCCCAACACCTACGCCGACCAGATCGAGTACTTCGCCCGGGGCCTGACGCGTCGCGAGCACTCCGCGATCAGCCTCCACCCGCACAACGACCGCGGGACCGCCGTCGCCGCCACCGAGCTGGCGCTGATGGCCGGTGCGGACCGCGTCGAGGGCTGCCTGTTCGGCCACGGCGAGCGGACCGGCAACGTCGACCTCGTGACGCTGGGCATGAACCTGTTCAGCCAGGGCATCGACCCGCAGGTCGACTTCAGCGACATCGACGAGGTCCGCCGCACGGTCGAGTACTGCACCGGCCTGCCCGTCCACCCGCGCCACCCCTACGCGGGCGACCTCGTCTACACCGCCTTCTCCGGCTCCCACCAGGACGCCATCAAGAAGGGACTGGAGGACCTCGAGAAGAGGGCCGCCGACCAGGGCATCGACGTGCGCGACATCGACTGGGAGGCGCCGTACCTCCCCATCGACCCCAAGGACGTCGGCCGCACCTATGAGGCCGTGATCCGGGTCAACAGCCAGTCGGGCAAGGGTGGCGTGGCCTACGTGCTCAAGACCGAGCACAAGCTCGACCTGCCGCGCCGCGCGCAGATCGAGTTCAGCCGCGTCGTGCAGCAGCACACCGACGCCGAGGGCGGCGAGATCACGCCCGAGCAGATCTGGGCCGTCTTCCGCGCCGAGTACCTCGACCGCGAGGCGCCGCTGAGGCTCAACTCGATCCACACCTCGTCGGCCACCGGCCAGAAGGACGCCCTCGACGTCAACGTGTACGTCGACGGCGTGGCGCAGGCGCTGCACGGCGAGGGCAACGGTCCGCTGTCGGCGTTCATCGCGGCCATCAACGAGCTGCCGCACGACTTCGACATCCGGCTCCTCGACTACGCCGAGCACACGCTGGCCGCCAGCGGGGACTCGCTCGCAGCCGCCTACGTCGAGCTGGTCGTCCGCGGGACCACCTACTGGGGCGTGGGCATCGACGCGAACATCGTCACCGCCTCGCTCAAGGCCGTCGTCAGCGCCGTCAACCGCGCCTGATCCGACTACATTCGGGCCCATGCTGGTCAGCGAGCGCATCGGACAGTTCTTCGTCGAGTCCGACGGCGGGCGCGACCGGCTGGAGTACACCGAGTACGGCTCGGGCGAGGAGTGGGTCGTGCTGCTGCCCGGCCTGCTGATGCCCCGTCGGATGCACCAGCCGCTCGCCCGGGCGATGGCCGCGCAGGGGCTGCACGTCGTCACGCTGGACCTGCTCGGCCACGGTCGCTCCGACCAGCCCGCCGACCCGCTCGTCTACTCGATGACGTCGTTCGGCGAGCAGGTCGTGGCGCTGCTCGACCACCTCGGCGCCGAGCAGGCGGTCATCGGCGGCACCTCCCTCGGCGCCAACGTGTCGCTGGAGGTGGCCGTCATCGCGCCCGAGCGGGTCAAGGGCCTCGTCGTCGAGATGCCGGTGCTCGACAACGCGCTCGTCGCCGGCCTCCTGGCGTTCGTCCCGATCATGCTGGCCGCGCGCTACCTGCCCTTCACCGCCAACACGCTCCAGAAGGCGTCGCGCTCGGTGCCGCGTGGCCTCGTGCCGTTCTGGGCGGGCGTCGCGCTCGACACCGTCGACCACCGTGCCGACTCGATCGCCTCGGTCCTGCACGGCGTGATCTACGGCCGGCTCGCGCCCTCGTCGCGCCAGCGGCGCGCCATCCGCACGCCGGTGCTGCTCGTCGGCCACCCGATCGACCCGATCCACCCGTTCGTCGACGCCGACATGCTCGCCGCCGAGCTGCCCGACGTCCGCTTCGAGAAGGCCACCTCCATCCTCGAGTGGCGCACCCGGCCCGAGCGGCTCACCCGGGCCGCCGCGGACTTCGCCCGCGAGTGCTGGGCGGCGCCCGCCCCGCGCCGCGCCCGCACGCGGAAACGCTGAGGTCGTACGCCGATCCGTGTGGTCGGTGGGGGAGAATGGCCACGTGCCCCTCTACCGCGACGAGGCGGTCGTGCTGCGCACCCACAAGCTGGGCGAGGCCGACCGCATCATCACCCTGCTGACGCGTCAGCACGGGCGGGTGCGCGCCGTCGCCAAGGGAGTGAGGCGTACGACGTCGCGCTGGGGCTCGCGGCTCGAGCCGTTCACCCACGTCGACCTCCAGCTCGCCGAGGGGCGCAGCCTCGACGTGATCACCCAGGCCGAGACGATCGACCCGTTCCACGCGCGGCTCGGTCTCGACTACGACCGCTACACGGCCGGCACGGTGATGCTCGAGACCGCCGAGCGGCTCGTCACCGAGGAGAAGGAGCCGGCGGTCCAGCAGTTCCTGCTGCTCGTCGGAGGGCTCCGGGCGATGTCGAGCGGTGAGCACCCGGCCAAGCAGGTCCTCGACTCCTACCTGCTCCGCTCCCTCTCCGTCGCCGGCTACGCGCCGTCGTTCGACCACTGCGTGCAGTGCGGCGTCGAGGGCCCGCACCGGTTCTTCAACCCGTCCGCCGGCGGTGTCATGTGCTCCGCCGACAAGCTGCCGGGTTCGGCGACGCCCGCGCAGGAGACGGTCCGCGTGCTCGGCGCCCTCCTCATCGGGGACTGGCCGGTCGTGCACGCCGCCGACCCCCGGCACCTCCGCGAGGCGAGCACCCTGGTGTCGGCGTACCTCGCCTGGCACCTCGAGCGCGGTCTCCGCTCCCTGGCCTACGTCGAGCGCTGACCCGTGCAGGTCGCGTTCTTCCGCAACCTGAACCTCGGCCAGCGCCGGAGCCCGAGCCGCGTCCAGCTGCTCGCGGCGTTCGCCGACGAGGGGGCGGTCGACGTGCTGAGCCACCAGGGCAACGGCACCGTTGCCTTCCGGCACCCGGTCGGGAGGTCGCCGCAGGACCTCGCCGACGCGGTCGTCACGCGGCTCGGCCCCCTCTGCGAGTACGACGACGTGGTGCTCGTGCGCGCGGTCGACTGGTTGCGCGACCTCGGCCTGGCGTCGTACCCCGACGGCTGCGAGCTGACCCTGATGGACGGCCCCGGTCCTTTCCCGGAGCCACTGCCGTGGGAGCCCGACCGTGGGGAGGTCACGGTGCTCGCCGCCGGCGCACGGCACGCGATCGTGCTCAACCACCGGGATCGGCGCAGCAACGGGACGCCGGTGGTCGAGTGGCGCCTCGGCGTGCCGGCGACGTCACGCGGAGCCGGCACGGTGCTGCGGCTGCTCGAGCGTCTCGAGCGCTGAGGCAACAAGTCGCGCCCCGCGCGCGTCATAGGGTGCGGAACAGTCCACCCACCGACGCCTTGATGACCACCGGGAGCGCCCATGCCGGACGAGCCGACGGCCCCGACAGCCCCGCCGCCCCCGACGACCCGGCGGACCCGCCGGCGTACCGTCCTCAGGGTCGTGCTCGTCAGCGCGCTCGTGCTCGCGCTGGTCACCGGGGTCGCGACCTACGTCTTCGTCCGCCACCTCGACGGCAACATAAAGACCGGCTCGCTCGACGAGCTGGGTCCGGGGAGACCCGAGCGGCAGTACACCGGCAGCGGCAAGCCGCTCAACATCCTGATGATGGGCGACGACAGCCGCGACGGGCCGGGCAACCGCATCGACAACGAGTCGGGCGCCGGCGGGTCGGACACCACGATCCTCGTGCACCTCTCGGCCGACCGCAGCCGGGCGTACGCCGTCTCCATCCCACGCGACTCGATCGTCGACCGCCCGGAGTGCAACGGCGGCGAGTCGCCGGCGGCCACCCGGGTGATGTGGAACGAGGCCTTCACCGTCGGCGACGAGCTCTGCACGGCCGACCAGTTCGAGCAGCTGACCGACATCCTGCTCGACCACTACGTGGTGGTCGACTTCAACGGGTTCGGCCAGATGGTCGAGGCCGTCAACGGCGTGCCGGTGTGCGTGCCCTACGACATCGTCGACGAGGACAACCAGATCTTCGTGCCGCAGGGCGATCCGTCGGTGCTCAGCGGGGACCAGGCCCTCGACTACTTCCGGGCCCGCTACGTCGGTGAGCGGCTGGAGCAGAACGACATCTCGCGCATCCGCCGCCAGCAGGAGTTCATCGGCGCGCTCGTCCGCCGGGTCAAGTCCGCGGGCACCCTCGCCCGGCCGGACCGGGTGATCCGCTTCCTCGAGGCCGCGACGAAGTCCCTGCGCACCGACGAGGACCTCGGCTCGGTCACGAAGATCGCGCGGATCGCGCTCCAGCTCCAGGACATCGGTCTCGACGAGGTCCAGTTCGTCACGCTGCCGACCGAGTACTTCCCGGTCGGGTCCGAGCTCAGCGGCAAGGTCTTCTGGACGCCCGACGCCTATCGGATCTGGGACCTGCTCAACCACGACGAGGTGCTGCCGGACAGCCTGATCGGTGACACCTCCGTCGACGCCGAGGGCCCGGGCGGCGGCCGGGGGTCGAGCGGCTCGGGGTCCGGCGGCTCGGGCTCCGGGGGCTCTGGTGGCTCGGGCTCCGAGGATGAGCCGGTCTACGGGGTGTGTGCCTGAACGAGTCGCGATCGTCCGAGGTCGAGAATCGCCGGGATGTCGACCGGCATGCAGCGACGGGAGACCTCGGCTGCCACCCCCAGTACGCCGTGATCAGCCGGGACTCGGAGTGCGAGACTGCGACCCGTGTCAGACCCTGAGCACCCGATGCTTCCGCACCTGACGGATCTGGAGTCTGCTTACGAGCCGGACGCGTTGCTGCCCTATGAACCGCGCGAGCTGATCCTCTACGCCTTGGACGGACCTGACTACTGGGCTGGCCTCGCCCTGCGGTGGCTCGACCAAGGCGCACCCACTGACGGCACGGAGGACGCTCTGCGTGTTCTGGAGGCCCAGCCAGGGCGACCGCAGTCGTTGCGGCACCACGCGCGCCGTCTCAGAAGGACCCTCTGACACCTGCGGATCTGCCGCGTTGAGCTGGCGGACCTGCCGATGTGCGGACGCTCGTCCGTGCTGCCTTGACTGGCCGACGCGTCGCTGCACACTGAGACCGCCGGGCTGCACAATGTGGCTGTGGAGCACAAGTATCCCGAGGGGACGATCATCCGGTTCATGGGAGAGCACACCGTTCTGATCCCGCTGTGGGGTCCGTATGGCTTGATGTTCCTGGGACCCGAGTCTCTGGTGCGCGCAGGGATTGAGCCCGACCTGGTGGGCGACGTCGCTCAGTGGGGCGAGGACTGGCAGAACCTGTCAGATACGCCGGACATGCACCTGCGAGCGATCGAGCTCATCGAGCGGCTGCGGCGGGCGTTCGACGGTTGGTACACCATCGTGTATCAGCCCTGACGGCAACCGGATCTGCCGTGATCACCTCGCAGATCTGCCGATGAGCGGTTGCCTCCGTAACGTTGCAGGCGAGATAGCCTCGCCGTATGAAGCTTCGTCCGCTCGGTTGGGAGCTATGCCTGTTCTTGGTCTTGCTCGGACTAATGGCTGTGGGGCTACTGGCGGGCTCGGGAACATTGGTGATCGCGGCTCTCTACGGCTGCGCGATCGCCACGCCACTAGTCCTCGTGAGTTTCGTGGTTCGCCTCTTGGCCGTAATGCTCGATGAGTCGCGCCGACGGCGCGGACTCGGCCGGGCCTGACTAGGCACACCCGTTCGGGTCCGTCGCCGAGCGGCCTGTTCGCACCTGAGGCCCCGCGGAGCCCTGGCCTTCGCGGCCGCTCAAACCCCGATGTCGAGCCACCCTCGACGCCCGCAACGACGCGATGAACCACCGGACTGAGCGCCCGGATCTGCCGATGAGCGGTCGCGGAATCAGCGCTCTCGGGTTTGGGGCCACATCAGCCGACTGCGTTCGTCGCGGGCCCGGTCAACGGCAACGCGAACACCCTCACGCTCCACCCACTGCAGGATGCCGGGCAGCGTCTCGCGCCAACTCACACCGTCGGGCAGCTGCTCGGGAAGCGGGTCGACGTCGGATCTGGTGCCAGGGACCGGGAAGACCTCTACGTAGGGCCGACCTGCCTGCGCCGCAATGAGCAAGTCGAACTGCCAGGCCTCGGCGTCGGGCCGTGGCGCTATGTCGAGCATCCACTGTGAGCGGTCCACGGTGATGAGCACCTTGGCCTCGCCGATGTATACGACCTCGGCTCCGAACGTGCCGTCGCCGCGATGCGACCTGAGCGTGTAGCCGTTGGCGCATAGCCAAGCAATCGTGTCCCGTACGTCGCCCGGCGCGAACCCCTGCAGGAACTCATCGACCTCAGGATCGTCCACGATGACAGGGTAAGAGGAACGCACTCATCTGCCGCGATGAGGACGCATCTTGGTGCCTGTGCATGCCTGTGGCCCCGCCGTCGTGGTGTCTGGCGGGGTGTGGGGCGGGGTCATGGTCGTTCGGGCTCGAGTGGGCGT